>CAYPJK010000237.1:0-5322 GCA_964411025.1 uncultured Nevskia sp. | reverse complement strand
CTGCGCTATGTCGTCATCACCTCGGTGGATCGCGACGATCTGGCCGATGGTGGCGCCGCTCATTTCGCCGCCTGCATCCGCGAGTCGCGGGCGCTGTCGCCTGCGCTGACCATCGAAGTGCTGGTGCCGGATTTCCGCGGACGCTTGGATCCGGCGCTGACGATCTTCAACGACACCCCCCCGGATGTGTTCAATCACAATCTGGAAACCGTGCCGCGGCTCTACAAGCAGGCCCGCCCGGGCTCGGACTACGACTGGTCGCTGGACCTGCTGGAGCGCTTCAAGCGTCTGCACCCGAATGTGCCGACCAAGTCCGGCCTGATGCTGGGGCTCGGCGAGGAGATCGAGGAAATCGAGCAGGTGATGCGCGACCTGCGCGCCCACGGCGTCAACATGCTGACCCTCGGGCAGTACCTGCAGCCGTCGAAGCATCACCTGCCGGTGACCCGCTATGTCCATCCGGACGAGTTCGAACGCCTGCGCGTGCTCGGCCTGCAGATGGGCTTCGACCACGTGGCCAGTGGGCCGATGGTGCGCTCCTCCTATCACGCCGATCAGCAGGCGCACGGCGTGCTGGCCGACGCAGGCCACTGACTCGCATCCGCCGCCGCCGTCGACGACGGCGGCAGCACCGGTTGCGATCAGCCGGCCACGTCGGTGCTGATCTCGAAACGGCCGCTCAGCGCCTTGTGGATCGGGCACTTGTTGGCGATGCCGGTCAGATAGGTTTTCTGCTCGTCGGTCAGCGCGCCGACGAATTCCAACGTCCGCGTCAGCCGGTAGACGCCACCCTCCTCGACATGGCGGATGGTGACCTTCAGGTCGTCCAGCGGCATCTGCTTGCGGCGCGCGACCATGGTCACCGTCAGCGCCGTGCAGGCGCCGAGTGCGGCATCCAGCAAATCATGCGGATCGGGGCCGGCATCCTCGCCGCCCTGGACGGTCGGCACGTCGACAAGAAACTGGTTGATGCCGGCGGTCACCACCTGCATCAGGTTGCCTTCGGCGGCTTTCTGGACGCGGATCTCGGGGCTGCTCATCGGGCTTGCTCCTGGGTGGGGGACAACAGGGATTCGAGGGCGGCAAGCCGCTGCGGGGTGCCGACGTCCAGCCATTGTCCGGCGTGAAGTTCGGCGCTGACCCGACCCCGGATCGCGGCATCGCGCAGCAACGGCGCCAGCGGAAATGCACCAGCCGTGCAGGCCGCGAACAGTTCCGGACGCAGCACCGACAGACCGCTGAAGGTGAAGCTTTCGGCGCAGGCCGGAATCATCCGCCCGCCTGCCAACCCGAAGTCGCCGCGCGGATGGTGCGGCGGATTCGGCACCAGCACCAGATGCGCCAGATCCTGCGCCGGCAGCATGCGCGCCCGTTCGGCCAGCGCAGCCAGCGGCACATCGGTCCAGACGTCGCCGTTGACCAGCAGGAATGGCTCCGCACCGAGCAGCGGCAGCGCATGGTGGATGCCGCCGCCGGTTTCCAGCGCCGGCCAGCCTTCGTCGGACCAGGCAATCGACACGCCAAAAGCAGCCCCGTCGCCGAGTTGCTGGTGCAAGCGGTCGCCGAGCCAGCCGGTGTTGATGACGATCTCGTCGATTCCGGCCGCCTTCAGCGCGGCGAGGTGCCAGCCGATCAGCGGCCGGCCGGCCACCGGGATCAGCGGCTTCGGCGTGTGGTCGGTCAGCGGCCGCATGCGCTCGCCGCGCCCGGCCGCCAGGATCATCGCCTTCATGCCGGGCTTCCGGGGCCCGGAGGTATCGGCGCAGATCGGCAGGCCCTCACGCGAGTGCGACCTGAGGCAGCACGTGTCGCTCGAACAGCCCCAGCAGCGGCGCCAGTTCCGGATCGCGGCGCGCCACGTCGATCACGTAGCGCACGAAGCGCGGCGTGTCGGCGAGGTACTTCGGCTTGCCGTCGCGATAGTTGATGCGGGCGAAGATGCCGAGCACCTTCAGGTGCCGCTGAACGCCGATCCCGTCGGCATCGCGGCGGAAGGCGGCGTAGTCGGCCGCCAGCGGTAGCCCGGCAGCCCGGCCGGCCGCGTGATACTGCCGCAGCCAGCCGTCGACGCGCGCTTCGGGCCAGCTCAGGAAAGCGTCCTTGAACAGGCAGATCGGGTCGTAGGCAATCGGGCCGTAGACCGCATCCTGATGATCGAGCACGCCGACCTGCACCGCTGGCGGCGGCGCGCCGAGCATAAGGTTGCGCGGCATGTAGTCGCGATGGACGTAAACCTTCGGCTGCGCCATCGCGCGCGCGATCAGCCGCTCGCAGACCGTGTTCCAGGCGTCGAGATCGGCGCCGGCCAGGGTCACGCCGAGGTGGCGGGCGAGGTACCAGTCCGGGAACAGCGCCAGTTCGCGCGCCAGCAGCGGCGCGTCGTACTCCGGCAGCACGCCCGGCTGCGAAGCGCACTGCCAGCGGATCAGCGCCTCGATCGCCGGCGCGAACAGCGCATCGGCGTTGGCGCCGTCGATGACGTCGAGATAGGTCTGACGGCCGAGGTCGCTGAGCAGCAGGAACCCCTGCTCAAGATCCTGGGCCAGCACCTGAGGCACGGTGATACCGGCGGCCGCCATCAGCGCGCCGACCTTCAGAAACGGCCGGCAGTCCTCGCGTTCTGGCGGCGCGTCCATGACGATCCAGCTCTGAGTCTGGGCCGTGACGCGGAAGTAGCGGCGGAAGCTGGCGTCCGCCGATGCCGGGGCGAACGCTGCATCGGTCAGCGACAAGGCAGCCAGTGCCCAGTTGCGGGCAACAATAGCGCGGTCATCCAGTGCGGTGGCAGGGGCGGTCACAGGCAGACGGGGATCGGTGGGGCGCGAGGCCGCATAGCGTAAGAGCGCGCCCGGACATTTGCACCGCGCTGGAGCCAAACCCATACTTCGGCGGCCCTGAAGGACGCCCCGCTTGCCACTCTCGAATTCCAGACTGCTGCGCGCCTGCGCGGCCTTGACCGTGCTGTACGGTGCGATCGCGCAAGCCGAGCCAGCCTCCTGCCCGCAGATCGATTTCACGCGCGAACTGCCGCCGATTCCGTCCGATCCCAAGCTGGTCCTGAGCGCCGACCAGGCCGACCTGTCCGAAGGCGGGCTATCGAGCCTGCGCGGGTCGGTGCGGGTCAGCCAGAACGGCCGCGAGTTTGCCGCCGAGCAGGTGAACTACAGCGAAGCCGAGCAGCGCATCCGTACCGATTCACAGACGCTGTTCCGCGATGCCAACTACGCCATCCGCAGCAGCAAGACCGACTACGACCTGAACCTCGGCAGCGGCGTGTTCCTCGACAACAGCTTCACCTTGCGGTCGATCGGCGGCCGCGGCGAAGCCGACCGCATCGCCATCCGCGACACCGGCGAAGCGCGGCTCGACGGCGTGCGTTTCACCACCTGCGCGCCGGGCAACGAGGCCTGGACGCTGTCCGCCTCGACCATCAAGTTCGACGAGGACAGCGGTCGCGGCGAAGCCACCCATGCGCTGCTGCGCTTCCAGCATGTGCCGATCTTCTACCTGCCGTGGTTCCAGTTCCCGATCGACGGCCTGCGCCATTCCGGTTTCCTGTTCCCGATCGTCGGCAATAACCAGAACACCGGCTTCGACATCCGCTGGCCGGTCTACCTGAACCTCGGCCCCAACTACGACGTGACGCTGATTCCGCGTTACCTGTCGGAGCGCGGCACCCAGATCGGCGGCCAGTTCCGCTACCTGATGACGCACCAGAACGGCGACCTGTTCGGCGAATTCCTGCCCAGCGACGATCGGCTCGACAACCGCAGCCGCAGCTACATCGATTTCAAGCATGTCGGCACGCTGGGAAGCCAGGTTGGCGTCGAGGCGAAGTACGGACGGGTCAGTGACCGCAACTACTTCACCACCTTCGGTGGCGGCGTCGATCTGACCTCCACGCCGTTCCTCGAACGCGGCGCGCGGCTGACCTACCAGGCACCGACCAGCTTCCGCGTCGAGGCGCTGGTGCAGGATTACCAGACCCTGTCGCAGGTCCAGGCGGCGTCGGCACTGGGCGTGGTCGACCCATACCAGCGGCTGCCGCAGATCCGCGTCGACGCCACCTCGAAGAACAGCTTGTTAGGCGCCCGCGCCGGCTTCTTCGGCGAATTCACCAACTTCGCCCGCAGCGATTCCGTCGAAGGCCAGCGGATGATCGCCCAGCCCTACATCCGCTGGGAGCAGGACCAGCTGTTCTGGTACGCCAACGCCCAGGCCGACCTGTCATACACCGCTTACAACCTCACCAACGTCGCGCCCGGCGTTTCCGATGCGCCGCGCCGGACGCTGCCGCAGTTCAGTGCCGAAAGCGGCCTGCGCTTCGAACGGCTGACCGGCGGCGGCAACCTGCAGACGCTGGAACCGCGGCTGTTCTACCTGTTCACGCCGTTCCGCGAACAGGACGAGCTGCCGCTGTTCGACTCTGGCCTGCCCGACTTCGACTTTCCGCAACTGTTCGCCCGCAACCGCTACTCGGGCTACGACCGGATCTCCGACGCCAACCAGCTGACGTCTGCAGTGACCTCGCGGTTCATCGAAGCGGATTCCGGCATTACCCGGCTCAGCGCCACGCTCGGCCAGATCTACTATTTCCGCGGGCCGCGCGTGGATCTGCCGGGCTTCGCAACGCCCAGCGAAGGCAGCTCGAACTTTCTAGGCAACCTCGACTACGCGCTGTCGACGCGCTGGTCGGCGCTGGCCACCACTGAAGTGTCGTCCTCGTTCGACAAGGTGGTGCGCAGTTCGATCGCGCTGCGCTACCGCGACGGCACGGGTGACGACGGCCGCCGCTTCGATCTTGCCTATCGCTACCGGCGTGCGCTGCTGGAACAGGCCGACGCCAGCTTCTCGTCACCGGTCACCGACGCTTGGCGCCTTGCCGCACGGCTGCGCTACAGCCTGCGCGATTCCACGACCTTGGAATCGTTCGCCGGGCTTGAGTACTCGACCTGCTGCTGGGCCGTCAGCGGCACCTACCGGCGCTACCTGGTCGGCGGCATCGACCGTTTCAACAACGGCTTCTACGTGCAGCTGGAGCTGAAAGGACTCAGCAAGATCGGCAACGGCTTCGAACGACTGCTGCCGAGCGATGATTTCGCTGTCGACAAGCGCAGCACCAACGGCCGCTGAAGCCGCTTCGGGCTGCGTGCTACGCTTGCCGCTTCCGCCGTCCAGACCGTACCCGTGATGCTGCCCAAGTCCCTGAAATTGCTTGCTGTCGTGGTCGCTGCCGGGTGCGGCGTTGGTGTTGCCCAGGCGGCCGAGACGATCGACAGGATCATCGCCGTGGTCAACGACGGCGTGGTGCTGAGCAGCGAG
>CAYPJK010000236.1:0-5328 GCA_964411025.1 uncultured Nevskia sp. | reverse complement strand
CGTCGGGCCGCCGTCGACATCGACTGACGGTCGCGGCGGTCTATTTCCGATTCGCCAGCCAGGCGCTGCCCACGCGCCGGATCGCCCAGGCACGGTGCGCGGCCGGTGGCCGCTTGAAGTCCTCGTCCAGCGTCTTCGGCGTGATGTCTTCGACGTCCAACCCATGAGGTTTGAGGTCGTCGAGCTTGAAGCGCTTGCGGTTGCACGAGAAATACAGCACGCCGTTCGGCGCCAGCAGCCGGGCCGCCAGGGTGATGATCTCGACGTGGTCGCGCTGGATATCCAGCGTGCCGTCCATCTTCTTGGAGTTCGAGAAGGTTGGCGGGTCGCAGAAGATCAGGTCGAACTGCGGCGGCCGGGACTTGTCGGCCTGCTCCTTGAGCCAGGCGAGGCAGTCGGCGCGGTAGAAGCGGTGCGGGTTCTCCTTGGCGGATCTCCGCTCGACGTCGACCATGCGGATGCCGTTCAGGCGCAGGTTTTCCTGCGCCCAGTCGAGATAGGTGTTCGACAGATCCACCGATACGCTCTCGATCGCGCCGCCAACGGCCGCCTGCGCGGTCGCCGAGCCGGTGTAGCAGAACAGGTTCAGGAAGCGCTTGCCGGCCGCTTCCTTGCGAATCCTGAGCCGCATCGGCCGGTGATCGAGGAACAGGCCGGTGTCGAGGTAATCGGTGAAGTTCACCTGCAGCTTGCAGCCATGTTCATCGACCACGTGCAGCGCCCCGGTCTGCGCCTGGCGGCCGTACTGCGAATCGCCCTTCTGCTGGCGCCGCACCTTCAGGTGGATGTTCGAGATCGGCACGTCCAGCACCTGCTGGATCGCGTTCAGGCCTTCGCGCAGGCGGCGCTCGGCGTGCACCGGGTCGATGGTCTTAGGCGGCGCGTATTCCTGCACGTGAACATGCAGGCCGCCGGCTTCATACAGATCCACGGCCAGCGCGTAGTCGGGCAGATCGGCATCGTACAGGCGGTAGTTGGCGACCCCGGTGCGCTTGGCCCATTTGCCGAGGTGCTTCAGGTTCTTGCGCAGGCGGTTGGCGAAATCACCATCGACGATCGCGGCCGGCGTCGCGGCTTCCGGATCACGGGCGGCAATCTCGAAGGTCAGCAGCTTGCAGGGCAGGTCGCCGTTGTAGAACGCGTACATCCGCTCGGCACGCAGGCCGAGACGCGGGCCGAGGTCAGGCCGGCCGGTGAACACGCCGGCGCGCCAGCCGGGGAAATGCTGCTTCAGCAGCGCGCCGAGCAGGCTGTACAGCTTGACCATCTCGGCCTCGCTGCCCATGCGTTCGCCGTACGGCGGGTTGGTGCAGAGCAGGCCCGGCGTCGCGGTCGGCGGCCGCATGGTCGAGACATCGGCTTCGCTCAGGCGAATCTTCCAGACCAGGCCGGCGCGCTCGATGTTGCCGCGCGCTGCCTTGATCGCCGCCGGATCAAGGTCGGCCCCGTACAGCATCGGCATGCGTTCGGCGCCGGCTTCGCGGCGGGCTTTCGCTTCGTCCATCAGCGCCCGCCAGTGGTCGACTTCGCAGGTCGTCAGTGCCAGAAACCCATGCCGGGTTCGCAGCAGGCCCGGCGCGACATCGCCGGCCATCAGCGCCGCTTCCAGCAGCAAGGTGCCGGAGCCGCACATCGGATCAAACAGGCTGCCGCCACGCGCGAACACCGCCGGCCAGCCGCTGCGGATGAGGATGGCGGCCGCCAGGTTTTCCTTCAGCGGCGCGCCACCGGTCGCCAGGCGATAACCGCGCCGGTGCAGGCTTTCACCCGACAGGTCGAGGCTGATCGTCGCCTGTGCCCCATGCAGGTGCACGTGAATGGAGACATCCGGATCGTCGGCGTCGACATTGGGGCGGCGGCCATGCACCTCGCGGAAGCGATCGGCGAGCGCGTCCTTGACCTTCAACGCCGCGAAGTGGGTGTGGGTGACGGTATTCGAACGGCCGGCGACATCGATCGCAAACGTCGAATCAACATCGAACCACGCCGGCCAGTCGATCCGCAGGGCACCCTGGTAGAGCGCTTCGGCATCCGCGATCGCGAGATGATCGAGCGGCAGCAGCACCCGGCTCGCCAGCCGCGACCACAGGCAGGCGCGATAGGCATCGACCCAGCGGCCCTGAGCCGTGACGCCGCCGCCGCGTTCGGCGACGTCGGTCAGGCCCAGCGACCGCAATTCGTCGACCAGCAGCGGCTCCAGGCCGCGCGCGCAGGTGACGAACAGTGGCCCGGGCAGCGGTGCCGACGGCAGCGCTTCGGGGATGGAACGGGTGGCTTCTTCAGTCACGGCGACAGGGCAGGTCCGGCGGGTAGGGCAGCGGACAGTGCCGCACGTCATGAGGGTGTCGCGACAATGGCACGATAGTCGCTTTCCTCATTGCAACCGTCATTTTACCGGTGAATGTCATCGACCATCTGCCGCCTACCGCGTTGACCCGCCGCCGTCTGCTGACGGCGGCCGGCGCGCTTGCACTGGGCGGCTGCGCCAGCGATTCCTTGAGCCTTCTGGGCGCCGCCATGCCGCGCTTTCGGTCTGCGGCGCGCGGCAGCGTTTACCCGATCAGCGACGCCCAGATCAAGGCCATCCCGTACGCCAGCATGGGGGTGCAGATCGGCAGCGCGCCGCCGGTGGTGACGATCCTCGCCAGCGTCGACGGCCGGCGGCTCAGCTGGGCGTCGGCCGATCGCGTCGTGCTGATCACCGAGCGTGGCCGGCTGGTCAAGACCATCGGCCTGCCGCGCGATCTGCTGACCACCCGGTTCACCGAGTTCGATCCGCTGGATCGCGTCCGGCTCGGCGAGAAGGTGCCCGAAAGCGGCGTGACGCGGATCGTCGACCTGCGCCCGCGCGATGACTTCGGCGTGCCGGTGAACAGCCAGTTCAGTGCGCAGGGCGAGGAGTCTCTGACGATGCTCGGCGAGTCGCGAACCCTGCTGCGCGTCCGGGAGCGGGTCGTGGTCAGCAAGTGGCGCTGGTCGGCCGACAACCTGTACTGGATCGACCCGGCGAGCGGACAGATCTGGCGGTCGCGCCAGCAGTTCTGCCCTGACGTGCCTGCCATCACCATGGAGGTGCTGCGCCCCTCGGTTCGTGCCTGACATGCGCAGTGCGGCCAAAAAAAAGGCCGCTCCAGCGGAGCGGCCCTGGTGCAGCGTGACAGCGCTTACTGAGCGGTGGCCGTCGCGGTCGACGTACCGTTGCCGCCGCCTTCCGCGCCGATGACCAGCACGGCGATGGCGGTGCCGGCGCCGAGACCGACGGCGATGACGGTCGAGATGTCACCGACGGCGAAGCCGGAGGCCTTCTCGATGCTGCCAGCGGCATCAGCCGGTTCAGCGTCTGCAGCGCGGGCGGCGGTCGACGTCGCGGCGAGCGCGGCGAGGGTCAGGGCAATGACGGCATGCTTCACGTTGATGTCTCCTGGAAGGATCGGAATGCAGCGCCGCTGCCGGAACCGGCGGGACGGGCAGCATCGAATGCACGCGGAGGATATAAGGCCAGCCGGGCAACGTCTAGCGCCAGCCTGCCGGACGAACCTGCATCAGCCGCCGGGCAAGTCGGTATCCTTGGCACCGCCGGCCGGCGCGTCGGCGTCTTTCCTCTCAACGGATCGCGAATCAACGTGAGCAAGCGGATTTTCCGGGTCGTTTCCGCCGTCGGCGTCGGCTTGTTGCTGGGTATGGCGGCCGGCCGACCCGCGCTGGCCCAGCTGCCGTTCGATCCGTCGATGATCGACCAGCTGACGCCTGAACAGCGCCAGAAGGCGCTGGAATCATTGGGCGGCAGCAGCAGCGGCGGGCCGGTAGCCTCCCCGGA
Organism: uncultured Nevskia sp.; assembly: GCA_964411025.1. Lineage (GTDB taxonomy): Bacteria > Pseudomonadota > Gammaproteobacteria > Nevskiales > Nevskiaceae > Nevskia. The sequence continues at coordinate 1,511 of CAYPJK010000236.1, read as the reverse complement.
CGGCCGCTTCCGCGACCAGCAGCTGTCGACGCCGATGACCGGGAGCACCCAATCCGGGACCCCGATGCGGGCCGGTGAAACGAACCGAGCTCCGTATCCGAGCCCGGGCGCGACGACCGGGTCGGGCGTGGGCGCGGTCACCGGAGTACCGGCAGCACCCGGGGCCTCGAAGCGCGGCCTGATCCCGGGTTTGTCGCCATTTCCGGACGATGCCAGCGTGACTGCGGTACCAGGCGCACTGACCAAGCCGGTGCCGGAGGCGGTACCGCTGGAGTTCGGCGACATCGCCGACGCGCCGCTGGAGCCGTTCGGCTACGCGCTGTTTACCGCAGGCGCGACGACCTTTGCACCGGCGACCGACATCCCGGTGCCGGCCGACTATGTCGTCGGGCCCGGTGATTCGGTGCGTGTACAGCTGTTCGGCAACGACAACGGCAATTACAGCCTGCTGGTCGGTCGCGACGGCCAGATCAACTTCCCGAAGCTCGGCCCGGTCGCGGTGGCCGGCCAGCGTTTCGACGACGTCCGGAAACTGCTGACCGACCGAGTCAACCGCGAGCTGATCGGCGTGCAGTCGAGCATCTCGCTCGGCGAACTGCGGTCGGTGCGCGTGTTCCTGACCGGCGACGTGCGCCAGCCGGGCTCGTACACGGTCAGTTCCTTGGCCACGATCACCAACCTGCTGTTCGTCGGCGGCGGCGTCACGGAAGTCGGTTCGCTGCGCCGCATCCAGCTCAAGCGCAATGGCCGGCTGGTGCAGCGGCTCGATCTGTATGCGCTGCTGCTGCATGGCGATTCCAGCGGCGATGCCCGGCTGCTCCCCGGCGATGTCGTGTTCGTGCCGCCGGTGGGGCCGCAGGTATCGGCGGCCGGTGCCGTCAAGCGGCCGGCGATCTACGAGCTGGACAACGAGGAAAGCGTCGACGAGGTGATCGAGCTGGCCGGTGGCCTGCTGGCCTCGGTGAATACCGGCACCGCGCAGATCGAACGCTACGTCGGCAACAAGCGGACGATCGTGCAGCTCGATCTTGCCCGCGACGCCGACCTGCTGTCGGTGGTGCAGGACGGCGATTTCCTGCGCGTCGGCCCGGTGGCCGGCGGCATTGACGACAAGGTGCGGATCATCGGCCATGTCCGCTATCCCGGGCCTTACCAGTGGCGCGCCGGCTACGACCTGCGCAGCCTGCTCGGCACGGCCCAGGTCAAGCCTTCCGACGCCCGGGCCGAGGCCTACCTGCCGCTCGGCCTGATCGAACGGACCGATCCGGCCACCGGCGTGCGCGGCTGGATCAGCTTCAATGTCAGTGCGGCGCTCGACCCGGCGACGCCGCCGCTGCCGCTGAACCGCGACGACCGGGTGGTGATCCTGACCCGCGAGGATGTGTCTTACCTCGACTCGAAGGAAGTCCGCAGCGTGGTCGGCGGCGACCTGCTGGCGGCGTCGACCTGCCCCGCTCTGCAGCAGCTGGCCGAACTGGCCAACAGCGAGCGCGCGTCGCGCTTTCTGAAGG
>CAYPJK010000235.1:0-5329 GCA_964411025.1 uncultured Nevskia sp. | reverse complement strand
GATCGCCGAGCGCGATCAGGCGATCGCGGCGCGGCTCGAAGTGCACCGCCGCCAGCAGGCCGTCGAGCAGCGCGGCATGGCCATGCACGTCGCCGACCACGAAGTCGCGACCGTCGCGGTTCACCGGCAGCAGGTGATGGGGCGTGTGGATCAGCACGGATGACGGGCGTGGTGCGGGTTGGCCACAGGGTGGGCGAGGACGACGGCAGCGGCCGTGCGCTGACGTGGGAGGCGGCGACCGTAGCATTGTCGGGCAGCGGCGCGTCGCTGTCGGCCGTCATCGGCGGCACCGGTGCGACGGCCGGTGCGACAGCCCTTACCTGGGGTCGGCGAAGGCCGTGCTGGCGCTGATGTAGCCGAGCGATTCGGCCAGCCGTTTCAGCTCCGCGCCGTTGCGCTCGCCGACGAAGCGCGCGCAGTACATCACGATCATCCAGCTCAATACTTCGGCGACGTCGTCGGTGGCGCCGGGGCGGCTCAGGCCCTTGCGCTGGATGATGCCGAGCGACACCCGGCTCTGTGCGCAGATGCGATCGACCATGGTCTTGTAGAGGCTGGCAACGTTGCGATCGTAGGGCGCGGTGTCGTTGACCGCCGCGAGGATCGCCTGATGCTTCTTGAACGTGGCCACCATGCCGACCAGCGCCTGCTGCAGTTCGTGGTGATCGGCGGCGTCGGCATCGCTCATCCAGGTGCCGCTGCTGGCGATGATTTCCTCGGTCACCTGACTCATCAGCCGCGCGACCAGTTCGCCCTTGTCGCGGAAGTGCAGATAGAACGTGCCGCGCGCGATGCCGGCTTCGTCGGTCAGCTGTTCGACGCTCAGCGCGGCGAAGCGATGGCCCTGTTCCAGCAGCCGCTCGGTGGCGGCCAGCAGCCGGTCCTCGATCGACTGCTTCGGCTGGTCACCCTGCTTGGCGCGGGTGCGACGGGTCGGGCGGGGCGCGATCTGCGTCATGGCGGTTCGGCGTGGTGAACAAAGGCGGGCGGCGTGGCTGCCTCGCAAGGCCGCCAGGAAGACAGTTTTGCATGAATTGTCGTTGTGTCTATTAAAAATTGACATGCTGTCAATTCATCGCAGATGATTTCGCTACGTCTTCCGATCCGCTCGCTGCGGCGGTCGAGAAAAGGCGACCCGCGAACGAGGAGCCATTGATGTATCCCGACAAGCGCCAGCCCCCTGCGGACTGGATTGCCGCGCTGCGCCAGCGATTCCCCACTGAACGGGAAATCGACCGCGTCCTGACCCGCAAGATGCAGCGCCGTGCCGGCCCCGGCTTCAAGCCGCTGCCGCTGGACACGCTGGTCGACGGCGTTCGCGCGCTGCTCGATGCCGAACTGAGCACGCCGTACGAGCTGCGCGACGCACGCTGGCTGTCCGGCGGCGCTTCGAAGCTGCAGATGGCGTTCACGCTCGAATGGCAGCACCCGCAGGACGGCCTGTCGTGCACGCCGATGGTGCTGCGCATGGAGCCGAGCGAATCGATTGTCGAAACCAGCCGCAAGCGCGAGTTCCAGCTGATCCGCGCGATGGAAGGCGTGGTGCCGGTGCCGCCGGTCTATTGGTGCGATTCGGAGGGCGAGTACCTGCCGTATCCGGCGCTGATCTATGGGTTCGCGCCTGGCGTCACCAAGCCCAGTGCTGCCGCCAGCGGCGTCAGCGGTCTCGGCACGCAGTTGCCGGCTGCCCTGCGTGCGCAGCTGGCCCCGCAGTTCGTCGCGCATCTGGCGAAGATTCACACCACCGATTTCCGCGACCGGGGACTTGATGCCTTCGACATCCCGGCTGCCGGAACCACGCAATGCGCCGAATGGGGGGTGAACTGGTGGGCGCGGGTCTGGGAAGAGGATTCCGATGAGGATGTGCCGCTGATGCGGCTGGCCGAGGCCTGGCTGCGTGCGAACCTGCCAGTGCTCGATCGTCCGGTGATCGTCCATTCCGACTACCGCCTCGGCAATTTCCTGTTCACCGAGCACGACTGCCAGATCAGCGCCTGGCTGGACTGGGAACTGGGCCGCATCGGCGATCGCCACCAGGACCTGGCCTGGACCACCAGTCGCGCATTCGGCGCGCTGGCCGAGGATGGCACCACCTTCCTGACCTCCGGCCTGATGCCGGAAGCGGCGTTCCTGGCGGCCTACGAGCAGGCCACCGGCTGCGCGGTCGATGCCCGGACCATGCATTGGTACAAGGTCTACAACGCCTGGATGATGGCGACGCTGAGCCTGGCCACCGGCTACCGCGCCGCTGCCGGCGGCAAGACCCACCAGGATGTGCTCGTCACCTGGCTGATCGGCATCGGGCCGATGCTGCTCGAGGAAATGCGCAGCCTCATCGAGGAGAGCCGCTGACATGCAGATGCGTCCCCAGATCCAGCTGCAGGCGGTGATCAAGGCGTTAAGCGACGTCGTGCTGCCGGCGATCGATCCCGGCAACACGCTGGCGATCGAGCAGGGCAAGTTGTCGATCGGCCTGCTGGCACTGCTGGCGCAGCAGCTGCCGATGCAGTTCGCCTTCGACCGCGACGAGCTGACCCGGCTGATCGCCACCAGCGAGCGGCTGGCGCGCGAGGCCCGTGGCGGTTCGGACACGCAAGCGGCGCTGGCCGCACTTCACGATGCCACGACGGCTGCCGGCCGCAGCCTTGAAGCGGCTCGCGCGTCGCCAGCCGAGCTTGAGGCCGGCATCCGCGCGCTGCGGCGCGCCACCGGCGAACTGGTCAGCGCGGTGCATCGCGACGGCGAAGCCGGCAGCCGTGGCGCCGTGCAGGCGACGGTACTGGCGCTGTCGAAGGAACAGCTGCTGCGCGAACGCTCGATGCTGCTGATGCAGGGCTGGGAACCGGATCCGAAGGCGGTGCCGCCGCTTGCCGACCTGCTGGCCCGCTGAATCCCTGACCGACGAACCACGACCGAGGACTACCGATGACCCTTCCTGCCCACCCGCGCGCGTTGCCGCTGCTGGACCCTGCCAACGATGGCCGCCATGCGCTGCGCGACCTGCCGCTGGAGCGCGAATCGATTCCCTACGTGATCGCGCTGCCCGAGCATGGCATTGCCGCCTTCGTCTACACCTGGGTCACCAAGGACAATCTCGCCGGCTCCGCACTCGCGGCCTATGGCCCGGGCATCGGTGACACGCCGGTATTCGAGGCGGTCGACGGTATTCCAATGGGCCCGGAGAAGAATTTCGACGACTGGCAGGTCGGCAATCTGTACTTGTCACAGGACCTGCAGATGAAGACCGCGCGCTTCAAGGTGTCGACCGCGCGCGTGGTCATCGACGCGCAGTACGAAGCCATGCAGCCCGCCTACGCCTACAGTTTCCATCCGGATGGCTGCCCGGCGTTCGCGGCGACTGATCGCCTGGAGCAGGCCGGCCGGGTGCGCGGCACGATCACGGTCGACGGCCGACGGCTTCCGTTCGACACCTTCTGCGCCCGCGACCATTCCTGGGGCACCCGCGACTGGTCGCAGCCGCAGCACTGGAAGTGGCTGCATGCCTACAACGCCGGCACCCAGCTGCATTTCTGGAAGATCGAGATCGGTGGCCGCAGCGTGCTGCGCGGCTATCTGAACCGCGACGGCGTGTTCGCCGAAGTCGCCGGTGTCGAAGTCGAGTTCACCACCGATGGCCGGTATCACCAGAAAACCATCAGCGCGACAGTCACCGACACAGCCGGCCGCCGCGCGAAGGTCGAAGGCGAGTATTTCGCGACCCTGATCATGCCGCCGGTACCGACCTGCACGCTGGTCGAAGGCGCGATGCGCTGCACGATCGACGGCGAGGCGGCGGTGGGCTGGACCGAGTTCATGTGGCCGACCGATTACCTGGCGACGATGGCTGCGCTACAGGGCTGAGATGTTGCGGCGGCGCCGGGCTTCGCATTCCCCCCACCGCGAAGCCGGGCGCGTTTTGTTCTGGCGGGCGATCCGGCTGGTGAAAGCGGACACCTGGCACCCCGCACTGGAGAGAGACCGTGATCAAGCCGCAGGACGCCGAATTCCATTTCCGGCCCGATTCCCACTGGCAGTGGGTGGAAACGATCGCGTTGTCGTTTCATGTGCCGGGCACCACGGTCAGCGGCATCGTCTACGTGCTGACCCGGCCGATGCTGCGCGTCTGCATGGCCGACATCACCATCCATGATCGGATCACCGATCTCTGGGAAGAGCAGGTTTACATCGACAACCAGCAGCATTTGCCCTGCCCGAAGTCGCTGCTCGATTTCAGCCTGCCGAACGGCCTGAGCATCACCGCCACCGATCCGACCCGGCGTTATCACGCCCGCTACGAGGGCATCGACGACACCTCGTTCGATCTCGATTTCCAGGCCATCCACGAACCCTACGACCTCAACGATCCAGCGATGGACCCAATGGCGGCGGGCCGTCGCGGTCCGGCCTGGGATACCTCGTGGTCGGGCCATTACGACGTCACCTACCGGATCAAGGGCCGGCTCATCGTGCGCGGCAGGCAGTACGAGGTCGATTGCGTCGACACCGGCGATCGCAGCTGGGGCCCGCGCCCGGAGCGCGACAATGCTTCGGTGATCTGGTGGCATGCCAGCTTCGGCGAACAGCTGACCGCGCATCTGTTCGTCGCCCATGATCTGGCCAAGACCAACGACTACGGAAAGCTGGTCAGCGGCTATGTGCTGGAAGACGGCAAAACCTACGGCATCACCGAATGCCGCGGCAGCCAGGAGTACCGCAAAGCGGTGCCGATGGGCGGTGAGCTGGAAGTGATCGATGTCCGCGGCAAGCGTTTCCGGATGCACTACTCGGCACTGAACAGCTGCTACTGGGCGCCGTATCCGTCGAACACCTATCTGCAGAGCTACATGCGGGTCAGCTGCGAAGGCCAGCTGGGCTACGGCGTGCAGCAGATCGGCCTGAGCCGGGCCTACCTGACCCGCAACCGCGACGCGATCCGCGCGCGCTGCTGAAGCGCGCGGCCACCAGCGGCGCCGCGCGACACAACGACACCCGAGGAGAGCGGCATGGCAGCAGTCGTCGACAAGAATCGTCCCAGCCCTGAATGGATCGCCGAGCTGCGTCGGCGCTTCCCCTGCGAAACCGAGATCGACCGGGTGCTGACCCGCAAGCTCGAACGCCGAGCCGGTCCGCCGTACGCGCCGGTGACGCTGGCGCAGCTGGAGGCCGGCACGCAGGCGCTGCTGAAGACCCAGCTGGCTACGCCGTTCACGGTGCGCGACTGCCGCTGGCTATCCGGTGGTGCCTCGAAGCTGCAGATGGCCTTCACGCTTGACTGGACGCCGCCCGGCGGAGCGCCGACGACCACGCCGCTGGTGCTGCGCATGGAGCC
>CAYPJK010000234.1:0-5356 GCA_964411025.1 uncultured Nevskia sp. | reverse complement strand
GGCTCTTTCTCAATGCCTTGAAGATGGTCGTTGTGCCGCTGATCGTGTCGTCGATCATCAGCGCAATGGCGACCTTCGGTGATGCCGGTGCCCTGTCGCGGATCGGCGTCCGCACTATGCTGTTCTACACGGCCACCACCGTGCTCGCGGTGGTCACCGGCCTGTCGATGGTCAATCTGGTCGAACCCGGGATCGTTGACGGCCAGCCGGCGCGCGAACTGCTTGGGCTGGCCAGCGGTGCCGGACAGCTCAGCGAACACGTCAGCAGCGCGAAGCTGTCCGATGTCGGCGATGTCTTCTACCGGCTCGTCACGCCCAACCCGATCAAGGCCGCGGCAGAAAGTGATCTGCTGGGCCTGGTTTTCTTCAGCATGTTGTTCGGCATTTTCGCGGCGCGCATTCCCGGCGCTGCCGGTCAGGTCCAGCGCGATTTCTGGGCCAGTGTCCGGGAAACGATGATGCACATCACCGCTCTGGTGATGCGCTGCGCGCCGGTCGGTGTGTTTGCGCTGGTGGCAAAGGCATTTTCGGCGACCGGCGCCGATGCCATCCGGCCGCTTGCGCTGTTCTTTTTCGCGACGCTTGGCGGACTGCTGTTTCACCTGCTGGTGACGATGTCGCTGCTGCTGGTCGTCATCGGGCGGGTGTCGCCGTTGCGCATGCTGCGGGCGATGGCCCCGGCGCTGCTGACTGGCTTCTCGACCTCCAGCTCGGCCGGCACGCTGCCCGTCACACTCGACTGCCTGCGCAACCGCGCCGGCGTTTCCGAGCGGGTCACCGGCTTCACCCTGCCGCTGGGTGCCGCGATCAATCTCGATGGCACCGCGCTGTATGAATGCGCGGCCGCGATGTTCCTGGCGCAGGCCTACGGCCTGCAGCTCGATCTCGTCACCCAGTTCGTGATCGTCGTGATGGCAGTCGTCACCTCGATGGGCGTCACCGGCATTCCATCGGCCAGTCTGGTCGCGATCGCGGTGATCCTCGGCGCGGTCGGCCTGCCGCTCGAAGGGCTCGGCGTGCTGCTTGCGGTCGATCGGGTGCTCGACATGTGCCGCACGGCGGTCAACGTCTACGGTGATGGCTGCGGCGCCGTCGTGATCGGCCGCCTCGAAGGCGAATCGGGCATCCTCGACGGCCCGCGCTGAATCGCCGGCGCCGGTCGGGAGACCGTCCGGGCGGCCACTGACGTCTCGCGCCGGCTGATCGCCATCAGCAGGTTGCCCATGGTGGTTCGGCTCACGACACCGGTGCCGGCCCTGTGCGGCGCGATTCCTGCTGCAACTGCTCGCCCGGCGCAGAGAACGTGAACGGGTGACGATGGGATCGACCCCGTTCAAACGATTCCCCGGCGCCCGTTGTCCTACTGCCTTCATGTGCCGCGTCGCGCCGCCTGCCCGACGCGGCGTCCGGTGCTAACCCGAGCAGATTCCCTGGAGATGGCGATTCCGATGGATAGACGCGACTTCCTGAAACGCACCAGCACCAGCGTCGGCGCGCTGATGCTGCCGGTCTACGGCCACGCGGTGGCGGCCGAAGTGCTGGCCAGTCCGGCCGACAAGGCGTTGCGCAAGTCGCTGGCCGACGTCGCGCTGAACGCCGCGACCAAGGCCGGCGCGACCTATGCCGACGCCCGCATCGGCCGCTACTTGCGCCAGTTCGTGATCACCCGCGAAACGCGGGTCGAGAACGTGGTTAACACCGAATCGACCGGCATCGGCATTCGGGTGATCGTCAACGGCACCTGGGGCTTCGCGGCGACCAGCGACCTTTCGCCCGATGCCGTCGCCAAGGCCGCGCAGCAGGCGGCGGCGATCGCCAAGGCCAATTCCAAGTTCCAGAGCGTGCCGGTGCAACTGGCGCCGACCAAGGGCGTCGGGGAAGTGTCCTGGGCCACGCCGATCAAGAAGAACGCGATGCAGGTGCCGGTCAAGGAGAAGGTCGACCTGCTGATGGCGGTCAACAACGCCGCACTCAAGGCCGGTGCCGACTACGTCAACTCGGTGATATTCCTAGTCAACGAGCAGAAGTATTTCGCGTCCACCGACAACAGCTACATCGACCAGGACATCCACCGCATCTGGACGCCGATGCAGGTGACCGCGATCGACAAGAAGTCCGGCAAGTTCCGCACCCGCAGCGAACTGTCGGCACCGATGGGCATGGGCTACGAGTATCTCGATGCCAAGCCGTCGGGGAAGCTGAAGCTGCCGGGCGGCGTGATCGGCTACACCGATTCCTACGACATGGTGGCTGACGCCGTGGCGGCCGCGAAGCAGGCTCGCGCCAAGCTCACCGCGCGCTCGGTGAAGCCCGGCAAGTACGATCTGGTGCTCGACCCCTCGCACCTGTGGCTGACCATCCACGAGTCGGTCGGCCATCCGCTGGAACTCGACCGCGTGCTGGGCTACGAAGCCAATTACGCCGGCACCAGCTTCGCCACGCTGGACAAGTGGAAGTCGAAGGATTTCAAGTACGGCAGCCCGGCGGTCACGCTGTTCGCCGACAAGCAGCAGCCGAACACGCTGGGCGCGGTCGGCTACGACGACGAAGGCATCGCCACCCAGCGCTGGGACCTGGTCAAGGACGGCATCCTGGTCAACTACCAGGCGATCCGCGCCCAGGCCCACATCATCGGTGCCAAGGCCTCCCAGGGCTGCTGCTACGCCGATTCCTGGCAGAGCGTGCAGTTCCAGCGGATGGCCAATGTGTCGCTGGCGCCAGGCAAGGCCCGGCTCACGGTCGACGAGATGATCAAGGACGTCGAGCGCGGCATCTACATCGTTGGCGACGGCTCCTTCTCGATCGACCAGCAGCGCTACAACGCGCAGTTCGGCGGCCAGCTGTTCTACGAAATCAAGGACGGCAAGATCACCGAGCAGATCGAGGACGTGGCCTACCAGATGCGCACGCCGGAGTTCTGGGGCGCCTGCAGCGCGATCTGCGACGAGCGCGACTACCGCTTCGGCGGCTCGTTCTTCGATGGCAAGGGCCAGCCCGGTCAGGTGTCGGCGGTGTCGCACGGGTCGTCGACGGCCCGCTTCAACGGCATCAACGTCATCAACACCGCACGCAGCCTCGGCTAAGGACCCCGTCTATCCATGAGCATCTATTCCGAAGCACAGGCCAAGGCGATTCTCGACAAGGTCATCAAGCTGTCGAAGGCCGACGAATGCACCGCCACGCTGGAAGGGTCGGTGGCCGGCAACATCCGCTATGCGCTGAACTCGGTGTCGACCTCCGGCATCGTCAGCAACTGTGAACTGGCGGTGCAGGTCGCGTTCGGCAAGAAGGTTGGCACCGCCACCATCAACGAGTTCGATGACGCGGCCCTCGCGCGGGTCGTCAAGCGTGCCGAAGACCTGGCCCGGCTGGCCCCGGACAATCCGGAGTTCATGCCGGCGATCGGCAAGCAGGAGTACCCGGCGACGCCAACCTACGTCGCCGCCACCGCCGGCATCACGCCGGAGTACCGCGCCCAGGTCGCGGCCGACAGCATCGTGCCGTCGAAGGCCGGCAAGCTGGTGGCCGCTGGCTTCTTCAGCGACGCCGTGCGTTTTTCGGCACTCGCCAATTCCAAAGGCAACTTCGGCTACCAGCAGTCGACCAATGTCGATTTCACCTGCACGGTGCGCACCGAGGACGCGCGCGGCTCCGGCTGGGTGGCGCGCAATGTCGCCGACGTCGGCCAGTTCAATGCCAAGTCCGAAATCCAGACGGCGATCGCCAAGGCGCAGCAGTCGGTCGACGCCAAGGCGCTGGAGCCAGGCAAGTACACGGTGATCCTTGAACCGGCCGCCAGCGCAGGGCTGATCAGCTTCATGATGCAGGGCTTCGACGCCCGCTCCGCCGACGAGGGCCGCAGCTTCCTGACCAAGAAGGGCGGTGGCAACCGCCTCGGCGAAAAGCTGTTCGACGACAAGGTCACGCTGTTCAGCGATCCCGCCCATCCGGGGGCCGCCGTGCTCCCCTGGGACAGCGACGGTGTCAAGCGCGAGAAGCAGGCGATCATCACCAATGGGCGCGTCGACAGCCTGCAGTACTCGCGCTACTGGGCGAAGGCCAAGAACACCCGGGCGATCGGCCAGCCTGGCAACTTGATCATGGTCGGCGGCAGCAAATCGACGATGGATCTAGTGAAGTCGACCAAGAAAGGCATCCTCGTGACCCGCACCTGGTACATCCGCTCGGTCGATCCGCAGACCGTGCTGCTGACCGGGCTGACCCGCGACGGCACGTTCTACATCGAGAACGGCGAGATCAAGTACCCGATCAAGAACTTCCGCTGGAACGAGTCGCCGGTGATCATGCTCAACAACGTCGATGAGCTCGGCAAACCGGAGCGGGTCGGCGATGACGAGTCGCCATTCATCATGCTGATTCCGCCGATGAAGATCCGCGAGTTCACCTTCACTTCGCTGTCCGACGCGGTCTGATGGCGGCGGCATCCGCAGCGGTCTACGACTTCTGGTTCACCCGGCTGCAGTACGCGTCCGGCAACTGGGACGTGGACCCGCGGATGCCGTCGAACATCATCGACACCTTGACCCAGTACACGACCCTGCGCGTCGACCCGGAAGAGAAGGTCATTCCGCTGGCCGACCCGCGCATGCTGGCCGCGCCGTTCGTCTATCTGGCCGGCAACCGCCTGCTGTCGTTCACGCCGGACGAACGGCGCAACTTCGAGCGCTACGTTCGCAACGGCGGCTTCGTGTTCGTCGACGACTGCAACCACGACATCGACGGCCTGTTCGCCAAAAGCTTCGAGCAGGAAATGGCCTCGATCTTCGGGCCGGACAGCCTGCAGAAGCTGCCGAAAGACCATGGCATCTACTCGAGCTTCTTCCATTTCGACGGCCCGCCGCCGAACACCATCGAACTCAACGGCTGGGGCGACGACCTCGTGCACGACTACCTCAAGGGCATCGAGATCAACGGCCGCCTCGGCCTGCTGTACAGCAACAAGGACTACGGCTGCGAGTGGGATTACGACTGGCGCAACAAGCGCTTCAACGCCGAGGACAACACCAAGTTCGCGGTCAACATCGTCGTCTACGCGCTGACGGCATGACCGCTCGCGCCCTGCTGTTGCCGTCATGCCGGCCCGTTCCGGCCGGGCGACACCATGATTCTCCGTTTCTGACTCGACCATGGCCCACTCGACACCGCTGACCGAAGCCGCCCTCACTGTCCAGCTCGCGGCGCTGGCCGAGGTTCGCCAGCAGATCGGCCGGGTCATCGTCGGCCAGGCGGCGGTGGTCGAGCAGTTGCTGGTTGGCCTGCTGGCGGGCGGACATTGCCTGCTCGAAGGCGCGCCGGGGCTTGGCAAGACCCTGCTGGTGCGCGCGCTGTCGCAGGC
>CAYPJK010000233.1:3853-5367 GCA_964411025.1 uncultured Nevskia sp. | reverse complement strand
GCGTGACCCTGGACCCGCTGCCGCACGGAGGCTTCGCCCGCAACGACATCAACTTCAACGACCCGACCGGCGTCGATCACGACGCGCTGGGCGTCAGCCTGAACAAGGCGCTCTACAACTACATGCACGGCATCGGACTGGACACCGACGTGCGCCGCTGGTTTCTCGACACGGTGCCGAAAACCCGGGTTCCGAAGCGGTTTGTCGCCCAGGCACTGAGCACCTGATCACGGCCCGTGCGGCGCCTGCCGCCGAAGCCGACGCGCGTCGTGGCAGAGTCGCCGCGACATCGTTCCGACATCACCGAGGCGGCAGTCTGTCCGCCCGAACACCATCATCCGGGGACAACATGAGCAAGCTCACTGCGGCCGTGGCCGTGCTGCTGGCCGTCGCGACCGCGACGCTGGGCAGCCTGCCGGCGGCGGCGTATTCGGTCAGCGGCCGGCAGATCTACGACGACGCCGGCCGGGTGATCCAGCTGAAGGGCGTCAACTGGTTCGGCTTCGAGACCACCAACCACACGGTGCACGGCCTGTGGGCGCGCAACTGGAAGCAGATGATCCAGCAGATGAAGGATCTCGGCTTCAATGCCGTGCGCCTGCCGCTGTGCCCGACCACCGTGCGCGGCATCACGCCGACCAGCATCGACTACAGCCTCAATCCGGATCTGGCCGGCAAGAACTCGCTGGCGGTGCTCGATGCCGTGATCGCCGAACTCGATCGCCAGGGCCTGTACGTGCTGCTCGATCACCACCGCCCGGACTGCCAGACGATTTCCGAGCTGTGGTACACGCCGTCGTACACCGAGGCGCAGTGGCTTGCCGATCTCCGGTTCATCGCCAACCGCTACCGGAGCCGGCCTCGGGTGATCGGCATCGACCTGAAGAACGAGCCGCACGGCGCGGCGACCTGGGGCAGCCGCAGCGCCGCCACCGACTGGAACCAGGCCACCGGCCGCGCGGCCACCCAGGTGCTCGGTGCGGCTCCGCACTGGCTGATCTTCGTCGAGGGCATTGGCAGCCAGACGTCCTGCAGTTCCGGGGAGCCGGTGTTCTGGGGCGAGAATCTGGCACCGATCGCCTGCACGCCGTCGCCGGTGCCGGCCAATCGCCTGGTGCTGTCGCCGCACACCTATGGGCCGGATGTGCACGTGCAGCGCTACCACGAGGCCGCCAACTTCCCGGCCAACATGGCGGCGATCTGGGAGCGGCACTGGGGCTTCGCGATTCCGTACGCGCCCGTGGTGCTCGGCGAGTTCGGCGGCAAGTATGGCGAGGGGCACCCGCGCGACCGGGCCTGGCAGAACGCGCTGGTCGATTATCTGATTGGCAAGCGGGTCAACAGCGGCTTCTACTGGAGCTGGAACCCGAACAGCGGCGACACCGGCGGCGTGCTGCGCGATGACTGGAAGACCGTGCGCAGCGACAAAATGAGCTTGCTGCGGCGGCTCTGGGCGGGGTCGAGCGGCGCGACGACCGGCGGATCGAGCGGCGGCAGCAGTGGCGGCACGACCG
>CAYPJK010000233.1:0-3843 GCA_964411025.1 uncultured Nevskia sp. | reverse complement strand
ATGGACCTGCTGCGCCGTTTCTGGGCCGGCCGCCGCAGCACCAGCACCAGCACAAGCGGCGGCAGCACCACCACGGGCGGTGCCACCGGCAGCACCGGTGGTGGCAGTTCCGGCGGCTTGGGCGGCAGCACCGGCGGCAATGCCGGCGGCGGCAGCGCACCGACGCTCGGCGTCACCGTGCAGCACACCTCGGACTGGGGCACCGGTTACTGCGCGTCGGTGGTGGTGCGGAACTTCGGTGCAACGGCGGTCGACTGGCAGGTCGAACTGGCCATCGAAGGCCGGCTGAACCAGGTCTGGAATGCCGTGGTCGCGCAGTCCGGCCGGCAACTGCAGGCGCAGGGTGTCGACTGGAACCGCTCGGTCGCCCCGCAGGCCGCGCGCGACTGGGGCTACTGCGCCGACCGCTGAGCCTGCGGGCGGCATCGCGCCGCCACGCAGGTGCACCGGATCGCCACTGCCTCAGGGTTCGACCGGCACCACCTGTACCGGCTCGCGCGGCGCACGGACCGCCGGATGGCTGTCCGCCAGCGCCGAGCCAAAGCTGTAGCGCAGGCTCAAGCCCACCGTGTGGCTACGATAGCGGAACGTGGCATCGATGGCGTCGCCGTCGACCGTGTACTGGTAGCGGCTGCGGTCGAAGGCGCCGACGTAGCGATAGTCGACGCCGACCATCAGCCGCTGCCCGACCGGCAGGCCGAAGCCGCTGCCCAGCGAGTAGACCGCCGTGCCGTCATCGTCGCGCCGCACGTCGCCGCCAATGTCCAGCCGCACGTTGGCGTAACCGCCACCGCCGCCGACGTAGAAGAAGTAGCCGTTGCGCGACACGTTGTAGTACAGGCTGCCGATCGCCTGCGATGCGGCCCGGTGGCCGTCGGTGCCATCGAAGCGGGTACGCCGGTAGCCCAGTTCCAGTTCCGGTCGCAGCCCGCCGGCAAACGTGTAGCCGGCGACCAGCGCGCCAGCCGCGCCGATCTCGAACGGCAGGCGCCCGGCTTGCGTGGTGCCGCCGGCATCGGTGAAGCGGATCTTGAGATCCGGGTCCAGCGTGACGCCGCCGATGGCACCGAGATAGAAGCCCTGGTCGGCACCGGCCACCGGTGACAGCAGGGCCGCCACGGCCAGCAGGCCCGCCGTGAGCAGGCGCAGGGCGGCGGACGGGAAGCGCGGGATCGAGGTCATGCCTGAAAAGCTCCTGGGTTCGATAGGGGAGGTGGCAGCGACGCCGCCGACCGGACCGCTGCACTATCGTGAAATCGTCGGCGAGCCGGAAGGCAGCCCGTGTCGCCGACTTGCGCGACGTGCCGGCATCGGGTTTCCTGCACGCCCCACGACGGTACCGGCCATGAAAATCAACCGCATCTTCTGCATCGGCAAGAACTACGCCGAACATATCGACGAACTCGCGCACCTCGGCCACAAGCCGGACGGCGAATGCGTGGTGTTCATGAAGCCGGCCTCGGCCGCCGTGGCGCTCGGCGACCCGATTCCGTTGCCGCGCGGCCGCGGCAGCATTCACCACGAAGCGGAACTGGTGGTGATGCTGACCGGTGGCGGTGCCGACGTCCCGGTCGACGAGGCGCTCGGCACGATCGCCGGCATCACCTTGGGGCTGGACCTGACCCTGCGTGACCTGCAGACGGAACTCAAGAACAAGGGCAAGCCCTGGGAACTGTCGAAGTCCTTCGATGGCTCCGCCCCGATCGGCGATTTCAAGCCCTACCTCGAGCAGGATCTGCAGGCGCTGGAATTCACGCTGGACGTCAACGGCGAACGGCGCCAGCACGGCCGCACGGCGGAAATGCTGTTTCCGGTCGCCCAGCAGATCGCCATCCTCAGCCAGACCTGGGCGCTGGAACCGGGCGACGTGATCTTCACCGGCACGCCGAAGGGCGTCGCCGAACTCAAGCCCGGCGATCGCTGCGTGCTCGAGTCAGCAGCGATCGGCCGCTTCGAATGGACCTGCGCGTGACCGCTGCGGCTGCACAGGTCGAGGCGATCCACCGCGCGCTGTGCAGCCGCGACCCGAGCGCGAAGGTGGCCGCCGTGGCGGCACTCGATGCCAGCGGCTGCACCGGCATCGGGGCGCTGCCGGCGCCGCCCTGGCCGGATGCGGCGGTGCCGGGTCGCCCGGACAAGCCGGAACTGATCCGCCCGCGCGATGTGCCGACCCGTGGCCTTGGCACGGTGGCCGGCCGCGCGGCGCTGATCCATGCCGTTGCCCACATCGAATTCAATGCGATCAATCTGGCGCTCGACGCCGCCTGGCGCTTCCGCGGCCTGCCTGACGCGTACTACGCGGACTGGCTGTCGGTCGCGCGTGACGAGGCGCGCCATTTCGCGATGCTGCGCGCGCGGCTGCAGTCGCTGGGCTACGACTACGGCGACATGCCGGCCCATAACGGTCTATGGGAAGCGGCCGAGAAAACCGCCCACGACGTGACGCCGGGGATCATTCGCCGTCTGACCGAGATTGGCGACGCCGACACGGTGGCGATCCTCGACGTGATCCTGGCCGAGGAAGTCGGCCATGTCCGCATCGGCAGCCACTGGTACGCCTGGCTGTGCGCCCGGCGCGGCGTTGATCCGCTGGCCACGTCGCGGCGGCTGCTGGCCGAGCAGGGCATGAACATCCGTCCGCCGATCAACCGCGCGGCGCGCCAGGCAGCCGGATTCTGCGAGGAAGAACTGCAGCACCTTCTGCAGTCCGCCGGGCAGTAGCGACGGGGCTGCACCGCCCGATTGCACGCGAGTGCGATCGGCACTCGGCTTCCCGCACGACAAACCCCTGGCGCCCTCACCCCACGCGACGTGGCGTGGGATGAGGGCGGAGGCCTCAGGTGCCGTTGCCGCTCAGCGTGATCACCGTCGGTGAACCCGGCGCGCTGGTGCTGAGGGTGATGGTGCCCGGGCGCGCGCCCTTTGCCTTGGGCTTGAAGCGGCCGGTCAGCGTGCAGCTCTTGCCGGCATCGAGCAGGCGCGGGCAGTTGTGGCTGCCGCTGTAGTCGCCGCTGACACTGATCGAGCGGATCTCCAGCGGCCCGGTGCCGGCGCTGGTGATGACGAGGGCACGATCCGGGCTGGTGGTCCCGACCTTGACGTTGCCGAAGTTGTAGCTGCTGGCATTGGTCCTGATCGCCGGCACCAGACCCTTGCCGACACCGTTCAGGCTGATCAGGTCAGGGCTGGACACCGCGTTGCTGACGATGCGGGTTTCGCCGGTCCGGGTGCCGACCTGGGTTGGCTTGAACACGATCGAGATCGCGCAGCTGCCCGCCGCCGGAACCGTGCTGCCGCAGGTGCTGGTGTGCCGGAAGTCGCCGGTGGTGGTGATGCTGCTGATCTGCAGCGGCGCGTTGCCGGTGTTGGTCAGCGTCACCACCTGCGTCTCGCTGGTGTTGAGCGTGATTTCCCGGAACCGGATCAGGTAACCGCGGCCGAAATCCACGTCGTTCATGTCCAGTGACACGACGGGGGCGGTCGCCTCGGCCAAGGTCGTGCTGCTGAACGTGCCCTGCACGCCGCCGATGGTGACCGTGCTGGTCACGGTGCCGGAGAACGCGGCCGACGCGGTATGCCGCACCTGCACCGTCTGGCCCGGCTCGATCGTGCCGCCAGAGCCGAACGCGCCGCCGTTGATCGACACCTCGCCGTTGCTGACGGTGACGGTTGCCGCCGCTTCCAGGCCAGTGATCGTCACGACGTTGCTGGTCTGGGTGCTTCCGCGCTCCGCATTCGCATTGCTGGCGAACGTGAACGCATTCGGCACCGCGACCGCTGGCCGCGTGGTGCTGCTGAACGTGCCCTGCACGCCGCCGATGGTGACCGTGCTGGTCACGGTGC
>CAYPJK010000232.1:0-5390 GCA_964411025.1 uncultured Nevskia sp. | reverse complement strand
GGCGGCCTTCGGCATCGGTGTTGAGGATCTCGACCGTCTGGCCCGACATGCTCTTGATGATGTCGCCCGGCTTGGTCGCAGCGCCACCGGGCATGTTCTCCGTCGCCGGCACCAGCCCGACCACGTTGATCTCCGGCCGGAGCTCGGCGAGCGCGCGGAACGTGCCGAGCACGCTCGCCGCGCCGCACATGTCGAACTTCATCTCGTCCATCTCGGCCGCGGGCTTGATCGAGATGCCGCCGGCGTCGAAGGTCAGGCCCTTGCCGACCAGCGCGATCGGCGCCTCGCCCTGGGGACCTTTGAGGTATTCCATGACGATCAGCTTGGCCGGCTGGCGGCTACCGCGCGATACCGACAGCAGCGCGCCCATGCCGAGCGCTTCCATGTCCGATTCCTCCAGCACCTTGACGGTGAAACCGTGCTTCTTGCCGAGGTCGATCGCGCTCTGGGCCAGGAAGGTGGGCGTGCAGATGTTGCCCGGCAGGTTGGCCAGCCGCTTGGTCAGGGCAACGCCGTGGGCGATCGCCTGCGCTTCCTGCAGGCCTTTTTCGCCGGCCGGCAGATCGCTGCGGCGCGGCACGTCGAAGGTCAGCCGTTCGAGCTTCGGCGGCACGATTTCCTCGCGTGCCTTTTCGCCGCGCATCTCGTCGAAGCGATAGAACTCGGCTTCGGTGACCAGCGCGGCCTGCAGCACGTTCCACTGGAAGTCACGGCCCTTGACCGGCAGATGGGTCAGGTAGCTGACGGCGTCGATTGCACCGGTATTGCGCAGCGCCCGTGCTGCAGCCTGGTGCGCCTTGCGGAAGGCGGCTTCGTCGAAATCGCGCTCCTTGCCGAGACCGATCAGCAGCACGCGGTCGCAGAACACGCCCGCGACGTTGTGCAGGATCAGGCTGCGGCCGAGTTTTCCGTCCATGTCACCGCGCCGCATGATGCTGCCGAGCAGGCCTTCGCTGGCCTTGTCGATGGTTTCAGCCGATTCCGTCGGGTTGCGTCGGTCGAAGATGCCAACGATCACGCAGGCAACACGCTGCTTTTCCGGGTTACCGCTCTTTACGAAATATTCCATGGCTTTTTTCTACTAATGGCGTGGCAAGGTCTTGCAAGACTCGCGCCGATGAGGGCCGCAGCGAGCGATGCTGAATTCAAAACTCGGATTTTCCTGCTCGAACCGTGCCCGGCGAGCGACCCTCGATTCCCAATACGGGGGCGTATTTGAAAAAAAACCAAGTCACCCCTCGATTCTAACGATTTCCCCTTCTGTTTCCACTTTTTCATTGGCGCCGGAACTGTGATCCAGGTCCTTGACTTGATTTTTCTCAACCTTTGCAGCACCACGTTTTCGCGTTTCCGGCGGGCACCGCGCGATCGCCGGAGCCCGGTCGACGACAGCCGGTCGGGTACGCTATCGGCATGAACCGAAGGATTCTCGACCGCTACCTGCTGCGCGAGGTGCTCACCGCGTGGGCGGCCGTCACCTTCATCCTGCTGGCGATCATGATCGCCACCCGTTTCGCCAGCGTTCTGGGGGTGGCTGCCAAAGGCGAACTGCCGCGCGAACTGCTGTTGAACGTCGCCTTGCTGTCGAGCCTGCGCTACCTGGTGATCCTGATTCCGGTGTCGCTGCTGCTGGCGATCATGCTGTCGCTGGGTCGTCTTTACAGCGACAACGAGATCGCGGCGATGACCGCCTGCGGCTCCGGCCTGGGGCGGCTGTACCGGCCGTTCATGGGCCTTGCGGCGGCGCTGACCGTGCTGACGGCAGGCTTGAGCTTCTCGATCGGCCCCTGGGCGGGCCGGCAGGCCGACTTTCTGGTCAAGGACGCCAAGCGGTTGGTCCAGTTCACGCCGTTCGAGGCCGGCCAGTTCAAGACCGTGGCCGGTGGCCGCGCGGTGTTCTACACCGACGCGATCAGCCCCGATGGCCGGACGCTCGGCAAGGTGTTCGCCGAGCTGGAGGAATCCGACGGCTCCAGCGTCGTGGTCGCCGATCACGGCACCCAGGTGATCGACACGGTCAGCGGCGAGCGGGTGGTCGAACTGACCACCGGTCACCGCTATTTCGGCACCCCCGGCACCGCCAACTACGACGTCGTGCGCTTCGACGCGCTGACCCTGCGCCTGTCGCCGCCGCCGTTCAGCTACATCAACAACCAGCGCAAGCTCAAGCAGACCGGCATGCTCTGGGGCAGCCCGGACGCCCAGGACCAAGCCGAGTTGCATTTTCGCATCGCCGCCCCCGTATCGGTGCTGATCCTGGCGCTGCTGGCGGTGCCGCTGGCGCACCTGCGGCCGCGTCAGGGCCGCTATTCGAAGATTGTCTTCGGCATCCTCGTTTACCTGATCTACACGAATCTACTGGGCGTCGGCCAGGCCTGGATCGGCAAAGGCCAGATCCCGCCGCTGGTGGGGCTGTGGTGGGCGCATGCCCTCGTGCTCGGCGCGGCCGTATGGATGATCCGTCGCCGCCAGCAGGTGGTCGCTTGAACCGGCTGGACCGCTACATCATCGGCAGCGTGCTGAGCCTGACCGCGCTGGTCGGCCTCGGGCTGGTGACGATCTACACGCTGGTGGTGTTCATCTCCGACATCGGCGAGACCGGCAAGGGCAGCTACGGCGTGCTGCAGGTGCTGGAGTACAGCCTGCTGCTGATGCCGTCGAGCCTTTACATCCTGCTGCCGATCGTCGCGCTGCTCGGCGCGCTGCTGGGCATCGGCGCACTGGCGCGCTCCAGCGAGCTGACCGCGATGCGGGCGTCCGGCGTGTCGATGCTGCGGATCGGCACCGCCACGCTCGCCGCCGGCGCGCTGCTGGGCGCGTTCGGCTACGTGCTGGGCGACTGGCTCGGCCCGGCCGGTGAAAACCTGGCCACCCGGCTGCGCGACGAGGCGCGCGGCGAACAGGGTAGCCACGACCGGGCGCTGTGGCTGCGCGATGCCGACAACATCCTGCGCATCCGCCGCCTGCTGGCCGAGGATCATGCGCGCGATGTCACCGTGTTCCGTACCGACACCCATGGCGGACTGGCCCAGGTCTCCACCGTCGACGAGGCCCGCTATGTCGACGGCCGCTGGCTGATGACCGGCGTCAAGCGCACCGAGCTGCCGGCCGATGGCAGTGGCAGCGGCACCCGCGTGGTGACACTCGACCAGATCGAGATTCGCGGCTCGATCACCCCGAACGTGCTAAAGCTGTTCATCCTCGAAGGCGACGTGCTGTCGGTCAGAGGCCTGTACAACCTCGTCGACTACATGGAGGAGAACAAGCTCGACGCCACCAAGTACCGCATCTGGCTGTGGCGCAAGCTGGTCGAGCCGGTGACGGTGATGGTGATGATGCTGTTTGCGGTGCCGTTCGTGGTCGGCACCCTGCGCGATGCCGGCGCCGGCCAGCGCCTGCTGGCGGTGGCGCTGGTCGGCATCGTGTTCTACGTGCTGAACAAGGTGTCGGTCAGCGTCGGCGATCTCTACCAGTGGCCGGCCCCGATGGCGGCTGGCCTGCCCACTGCACTGCTCGCAGTGCTGGCGCTGTGGCGCCTGCGCCTCGCCCGCTGACCGCCCCTACTGGCCCCTACTGGGGACTGGATCCGGACGCTTTCGCCTTTCTGCCGCCGGCCTTCGTCGCCTTCGGTGCAGCGGGGAACGGATTCAACGGCAGCAGCACCACCTCGCTGCCGGTCAGCCAGTCCTGCGGCAGGCGCCGGCGAGCATCCAGCCGGGCGGCGACCAGTGACAGCAGCACCGCCAGCCCGGCGCCGATCGACGCCGTCTGCACGTGCGGCAGCAGGCTTTCCAGGCTCGGCGCGCGATGGATCATCGACGCCGCTGCCGGGGTCAGCACCAGCCCCCAGTAGATCAGCGCGGCCATCGCCCGCACCACGGCCACCGGCATCCGCAGCAGCATGCCGCCACTGCGCCGCACCTGCAGCCGCCAGGCGCGCATGCCCAGCGTCTGCCCGCCGCGAGTCCAGAACCAGACGAAGAAGCCCAGCGCCACGGTCAGCAGCAGCGCCCGGTTGACGGCATTGCCCGGCGGCAGGCCCAGCAGACTGTTCAACGGCAGGCAGATCAGCAGCAGGGTGACCATCCACAGGGCGATCAACAGCAGCCCGTCGTAGACGGCGGCAGCAAGACGACGCCACAGCGGCGCAGGCAGGATCAATTCAGGCATGACGGCATTGACGGAAGGCAGATAGGATCGGCATCGCAAGCGGTTTTGCCGCTGGAATTCCCGCCCGCTGCCGATCAGGCGCGGCATTGTAGGCCCCCGATTTCAAACTGCAGGAGTCTCCCCATGCGTCATCTCATCTCGGCATCCGCCCTCGCCTTGCTGGCGGCCCTTCCATTCACGGCCGCACAGGCCATCGACTGCGCCGGCAGCCCGCTGAACCACGACCAGAAGCGCCTTCTCGGTGGCACCGAAAACCTCTGCACCAGCTACGGCGGCAAGGTGATCCTGGTGGTCAACACGGCCAGCCGCTGCGGTTACACGCCGCAGTTCGAAGGCATCGAGAAGCTCTACAAGACCTACAAGGGCGAAGGTCTCGTGGTACTCGGCTTCCCGTCCGACCAGTTCCGCCAGGAAGAAGCGACCGACGAGAGCATCGCCAAGTTCTGCACGGCCAACTATGGCGTCACCTTTCCGATGTACACCAAGACCCGGGTCGACGGTGACGATGCCAATCCGTTCTACAAGGACCTGAAGGCCGCCACCCGGCACGCCCCGGACTGGAACTTCAACAAGTACCTGATCGGTCGCGACGGCAAGGTGCTGGCCCACTACAGCAGCCGCGTCACGCCGGACGACCCGAAGCTGCTCGAAGCGATCAAGGCCGAGCTGGCCAAGCCGGCGCCGCAGGCTGCTGCGCCGGCCGGCAACGCGGTCGCCGGTCGCTGATGCGGAACGCTGAAAGCGGCATATCGTTAGCTTAATTCCGGGCTGCGGGCTTCGGATCGTTGTTGCGCCAGGGACGCGTCCCTAGAATTCGCGTCCTTGGCGCATCTGGCCGCAGTGAAAGGATCATCAGCATGTATGACGGACCGCAGTCGGCGAACGACACGCCGGCAAGCCCTACGACGCAGCCCGGACCGACCGAAGCCGAGGTCGCCCTGCTCAACGAGCGCTACGCGCCGCTCGGCTTCGAAGCGCGCCTGAAGCTGCTGTATCAGGAGTTTCCGCTCGACAAGGTGCTGGTCACCTCGTCGTTCGCGGCCACCTCCGCGTACTTCCTGCACATCATCTCGACGATCAACCCGGCGCAGACGATCCACTTCATCGACACCGGCTTCCACTTCCCGGAAACCGTGCAGTACCGCCAGTACCTGATCGATCTGTTCAAGCTGAACGTCGAGGATGTCCGCGCCGAGGACTGGAAACACCAGTTCACCGTT
>CAYPJK010000231.1:0-5422 GCA_964411025.1 uncultured Nevskia sp. | reverse complement strand
AAGGTCGCGCCGAAGATGATCGAGCGGATCGTCTATTCGCGCGCTGCCCAGCAGATTGCCGAGCAGCTGAAGGCGCAGGGCGTCGAGGCGCAGGTGACCACGCATGGCGCTTGAATGGCTGCTCGGTGCGGCGCTGCTGCTGACCATCGTCCTGCTGGCATTCGCCGCGCTGCGACTGCTGAAGCTGAAAGCCGAACTGCTGCGACTCGACGCCGACCTGCAGCGGGCGCTTGCCGATGGCCGCCACCAGGCGGAGCGGCTCGCAGGCCTGGAGACACTGCGCGAGGCACAGGCGACGGCCGAGGAAGTGATCGCCGCTGGCGGTTCGGTGGTGCGCGACGTGCACCGCAATATCGCCAGCATTCCGTTCGACGTGCTGGAGTCGATCCCGGCGACCCGGGAGCGCGCGAAGGCGGTGCGCGAGGTCCATGACACCATCACCAGCGGCGTCTACGGGGCGTTGGCCGGCCTCAATCGCGCAGTGGGACGCGAGCTGCGCAAGGGCCTGAAGGCCGGTGAACGGCCGGCAGACGAGGCGATCGGCCCGCCTGCTCCGGGGGCGTCGCCGCCTGCAGCCGATTCCGAGGCTGATCCCGGCAGGTCCGAGCGCCCGCCGCCGAGACGCTGAGCGGGGGGCAAAAAAAAGCGCGAGGACGGCGTTCTGCCGTCTCGCGCAGTGCTTGCAGGATGCGGGCCGTTGCGTTCGACGGGGACGAACGGCAGCCGGAGGAGAATCCCGTCCTGCGACAGCGAAAGCTTCAGGCGGCGGGCTGGCTTGCTGCCGGCGGCAGGGCGCCGCCACCCGGCAGCGTCGGAACCGCACGCAGCCGGGCGCTGATGTTGTCGATCTGCATCAGGCTCAGGGCCTGAAGCAGGGAAATCCGTTCCAGCGTCTCACCGTCGATCAGCACGGTGACCACCCACACACCGCTGCCATCGTCCCGCCGCAACTGGCGCAGCGAGCCTTCGGCCGGCAGTGCGTACGCCTGCAGCGTCTGGCTCAGCACATCGAGCCGGCCGGCGCCCAGCATCACCCGGTAGACGTCGGCGGCAACGAAGGTGCTGAGCATGGCGGCGGGCTCCGGTGTCGGGGGTGGATCGGCCGCTGTCAGCGCGGCGCGTGCGTGATGGGTGGCATGTTGCGGGGCGGGTGTGCCGGCGTCGTTGACGCAGTTCGCATCGGAGCCGATGCCGGACGGCAGCCTGTGCGCTGGCGCACAGTGCAGCGCCTCGACGGCGCTGGACACGGCCGTCACCCGTCAATGACGAGCCCTTGCCGACATCCGCTACAGTGCGGCTCCCTTCCAGCGGAGACGTGCATGGGCATCATCGGAACGCTGTTCGTCGGTCTGATCGTCGGCTTGCTGGCTCGCTGGCTGAAGCCTGGCTCGGACAGCATGGGCATGATCCTGACCATCGTCCTCGGCATCGCCGGCTCGTTCTTCGCCACCTACGTCGGCAGCCTGCTCGGGCTGTACCAGCCGGGCGAGCCAGCCGGCTTCATCGGCGCGGTGATCGGCGCCATCGCGCTGCTGTACCTGGTCGCCGCCATCAAGGGCCGTCAGGGCTGAAAGCCTGCGCGACGCGCCGGCATGCGATGCGTGCCGGCCGTCGCCTTCCCATGACGCCGACGCGCCGCACCTGAGCTCCCCATGAACGGAACCCTGCTGGCGCTGCTCGGCTACGTGCTGCTGCAGCTCGCCGTGGTGTTCCTGCTGGCGCGCCGGCCGCAGACCGAAAGCGACTATCTGCTGGCCGGGCGCAGTCTCGGGCCGTGGCTGGCGGTGTTTTCAGTGTTCGCGACCTGGTTCGGTGCCGAAACCTGCATCGGCGCCACCGCCGAGGCCTATGCCGGCGGGCTCGGCGCCGTGGCGGCCGATCCGTTCGGTTATGCGCTCGGCATCGTCGCGATGGGTCTGGTGTTCGCGGCGGCCCTGCGCCGACGCGGCTTGCTGACGCTGGCCGACCTGTTCCGCCATCGCTGGGGTCCGGGCATCGAGCGGCTGGCAGCGCTGGTGATGATTCCCTCGTCGCTGCTGTGGGCGGCGGCCCAGGTGCGCGCCTTCGGGCAGGTGATCGCGTCGGTCAGCGAGCTGAGCCTGATCGCCGCGACCGGCCTCGCCGCGCTGGTGGTGATCATCTACACCGCTGTCGGCGGCATGTGGGCCGATGCCTGGACCGATCTGGTGCAGGGTCTGGTGCTGATCCTGGGCCTGGTGCTGCTGCTGGCGGTGTTCGCCCTGGCCGGTGGTTTCGAGACGCTGCCCGATACTGCGGCTGCTGCCGCCGCCCGCTCAGCCGGGCGTGACCGGCCGCTGATCGAAGTGCTCGCGGTGCCGGTGTTCGGCACCATCGCGGCCCAGGAACTGACCTCCCGGGTGCTGTCGATGCGCGATGTCACGCTGGCCCGTTCGGCCACGGTCGCGGCTGGCGTGGTCTACCTCGCCGTTGGCCTGATTCCGGTCGTCATCGGGCTGGGTGCCGCAGCCGCGCTGGGTGCTGATCTCGAGCCGGAGCAGGTGCTGTCGCGTTATGCGCAGACCCAGTTGCCGCCGGTGCTGTACGTGGTGTTCCTCGGCGCGCTGCTGTCCGCCATCCTGTCGACCCTCTCCGGCGCGCTGCTGGTGGCCGGTTCGCTGGCCGCCCGCAACCTGATCGCACCGCTGGCCGGCGAGCGGATCACCGAACGCGGACGGCTGCGCCTGAACCGGGCTGCCGTCGTGGCATTCGGGGTGATCGCGTACCTGATCTCGCTGGGCAGCGAAAGCCTGTACGCGCTGGTCGAGCAGGCGTCCGGCCTCGCCTCGGCCGGCGTGCTGGTGCTGATGGTGGTCGCGATCTTCATTCCGGCGCTGGGCGGGATCGCCAGCGCCGCAGCGGCGCTGCTGGCCAGCGTCGCGGTCTACACGCTGGCCTCGGCGCTGGACTGGACGATGCCTTACCTCGCCTCGCTGGCCGCCGCCGGGCTGGCCTACGCCGTGCTGGCGCCGTTCGGCCCGCGCAGCAGCGAGACGTTGCCGGCGCTTTAGCCGTACTTGATCGAGCAGCCGTACGGCGGCGTCGCGGGCTGCGCGACCGGCTTGCCGGCCAGCACCGCATCGAGCGCCTGCTTCAGGTACGGCGTCGCCTTGGCCACGTCGTCGGCATCGGCGCTCGGAATGCTGTCGATCGCGCCGGCATAGGCCAGCACGCCGTTGCCATCGATGACGAACAGGTGCGGCGTGGTCTTGGCGTCGTAGCGCTTGCCGAGTGCGCCGCTGTCATCGAGCAGCACTGCCGTCGGCGCCGCGCCGCGCACGCTGGACAGCCGGTTGGCGCCGGGCCCGTCGACATGGCCCTGCTTGCCGGGGGCCGATGACAGCACGGTCAGCCAGGCGACGTTGCGCGCCGTGTAGGCTTTCTGCAGCGCCTGCATGTTGCCGCTGCCGTAGTGCTTCTGGACGAACGGGCAGCCATCGTTGCTCCACTCCAGCACCACCGGGCGGCCCTTGAAGTCGGCCAGTGAAACGGTCCTGCCATGGCTGTCGACGGCCGTGAAGGCCGGCGCAGGCTTGCCGACGGTCGCGCCGGCGAGGGCGGTGGCGGCGATCAGCAGGCCGGCGACGATGCCGGCCAGGCGGGTTTTCAGGAAGTTTCTTGGGGGCGGAGGGAGGAGTCGGGTCCGGTCATGGCGCCGCTGGCGGCAGCGCGTTGATGACGATCGACGGGGTCAGCAGCTGCGGCAGCACGGTGGCCTCGGCAGCGCCGTGGTAGACCAGATACAGCGGCACGCCGTTGCGGCCGAAGCGTTCCAGGGTGCGGGTGATCAGCGGGTCCTCGCGGGTCCAGTCGCCGACCAGCCAGACGACCTTGCGCTCGGCAAACGCCTGACGGACGTCGGCAGCGGCCAGCGCCACCCGCTCGTTGACCTTGCAGGTGATGCACCAGTCGGCGGTGAAGTCGACAAACACCGTGCGGCCTTCGGCGCGCAGCGCGGCCAGCCGCGCTTCGGAATACGGCTCGTGCGCGACATCGGCCACCGCGCCGGCCGGGCTGGCCACCTGCTTGGCCAGCAACGGGCTGGCCAGCAGCGCGATGGCTGCACCGAGCGCCGCCAGCTTCAGCAGGGCCGTTAGCCTGCCCGTGCGGTTCCACAGCCACAGCGCGAAGGCGATCAGGGTCAGGCCGAGCAGCGCCAGCGTCATTCCATTGCGGTCCGTCAGGCCGCCGAGCACCCATAGCAGCCAGACGGTGGTCAGGTACAACGGAAAGGCCATGAACTGCTTGAAATGCTCCATCCACTTGCCGGGTCGCGGCAGGGCTTTCGCCAGCGACGGCACGAAGCCGATGGCGAGAAACGGCAACGCCAGACCCAGGCCGAGCGCGGCGAACACGGTCAGCGCGACGTAGGCCGGCTGTGACAGCGCGTAACCGAGCGCGGTACCCATGAACGGCGCGGTGCAGGGGCTGGCGACCGCCACCGCCAGCACGCCGGTGAAGAACGAGCCGCGATAGCCCTCGGCGCTGGCCAGCGACTGGCCAACGCCCATCATCCGAGTCCCGAACTCGACGACGCCGGACAGCGACAGGCCCATCGCGAAGAACAGGTAGGCCAGCGCCGCAACGAAGCCCGGGTGCTGCAGCTGGAAGCCCCAGCCGATTGCCGCACCGGAGCTGCGCAGCGCGATCAGCAGGCCTGACAGGCCGAGGAAGGTCAGCAGCACGCCGGCGGTGTAGGCCAGCGCATGGCTGCGCTGCTTGCGGGCGGTGGCCCCCCGGGCGTCGACCAGGCTCATCGCCTTGATCGACAGTACCGGGAACACGCAGGGCATCAGGTTCAGCACCAGCCCGCCAAGCAGCGCGAACAGCAGCACCAGCAGATAGGCCGGCGGCGCTTCGGTGGACGGCGCGCCTTGTGTCTCCGCTACCGGCGGCGTGTCGGCAGTCGGCGGCACCACCTTGACCGGGCCCGGCGTGGCGCTGATTTCCCAGGCCTTGTCGCCGCCGCTGCCGTGGATCACCAGCACGCCGTCGACGGTGGCGGGCGCTTTCACGTAGTAGTCGCTCAGCGTCTGCGACAGGCGCAGGTTGCCGTCGGCATCGAGCACCCGGCGCGTGGTGGCCGAGTGGTTGAGCAGGTCGCTGGCGTAGGGGAAGAACGCCAGCTGGTCGGCACTGGCGATGCCGGTGCCGCGAATCGCCAGCGCCAGCGCCTTGTCGTTGCCCTTGTCGTGAATCTGGAAACGCAGTTGCCAGTCGGCCGGGGCCGGCTGCGGCAGCGCGCTGCGCGCCTTGGCGAAGGCGTCGCGCCAGCGCTCGTCGCTGCCGGCGGCGGCGGCATCGCCGGCCAGCGGCATCTGCAGTTCCAGGTCGGCGCTGCCGGGAATACAGATGTCCTTGCACACCAGCCACTTGGCCTTGGCCCGCAGCAGCAGCGGCTCCG
>CAYPJK010000230.1:0-5431 GCA_964411025.1 uncultured Nevskia sp. | reverse complement strand
AAAATCACCGGCACCCTCTATCTCAGGCTGTCTCTGAAAAACGAGGACGCTTCACTTGAGCAGCAGCTGCGGCTGCCAGCCCGCCGGTCCGGTCCATTGAGGCTTTGTAGAGGGCGGACACGCCGCCGAGGTAGGTCGATGATCCAGAATCAGGCCCGTAGTGCCGGCTCAATGCGTCGGGATCAGCGATCAGCGCCTCCGCCTTCAGCAGGGTGCTTCCCGGGGCGTCCCGGCCGTCGAGCAGGTTTTTCCGCGATTGTCTCGGAGCGGGCAGATGCATCCGCTCGTCGCGATGGCCGGCTTAGCTTCCCAGCGCCAGCGCATTCAAGCCGGTCGTCGCCCGCGGCGTGCTGTGCAGCCTTGAGGCAATCCGCTCGACGATGTGCTGGGCATCCCGCGCCACGCCGGAGAAGCGGCCCGAGCCCCAGGTGTAGAGCCACGGCAGGCCGATGAAGTACAGGCCGGGTACCGTGGTGATGCCGCGGTCGTGACCGGGGTAGCCACGGCCGTCGAATACCGGCACGTCAATCCAGCGGAAGTCGGCCTTGTAGCCGATGCACCAGATCACCGTGGTGATCCCGGCCGCAGCGAAATCGAATTCGGTGCGTTCGACGGCCGGCTTCCAGACCGGCACGTAGCGCGGCTCGGTCGGCGCGCCGATGCCGGCGCGGGCGATGTAGGCGTCGATGCTGTCCTTGATCGATTCCAGGGTCGCGTCCGCACTGTCGAGGTTCTTTCCCAGATCCGGCTTCACCGTGATTGTGGTGCCACGAATGTCGTCGAGCCGGCCGTACAGTTCCATGCCTTCGGCGGCGAACTTGCGCAGGTCGATCTCGCGACCGCCGTCACGGCCGGTCAGGTAGTGGTTGGACTTCGAGCGTACGCGCTCCTTGTTCGGATGCTCGTGAATGCCGATGTCGTAGTAGCCCATCTGGTGCAGCCATTCGACGGCATCCTTGCCGCGATAGCGGCGCGGCGCGCGCGGTGCACCGCCGACGCACAGGTGAACCTTGCGGCCGGCCAGATGCAGATCCTCGGCGATCTGGCAGCCGCTTTGGCCGGTGCCGACGATCAGCACCGCGCCGGGCGGCAGGGCATCGGCATTTCGGTACTGCGGCGCGTGCATTTGCAGCATCGTCAGTGGCAGGCGCTCGGCGCTGGCCGGCTTGACCGGCACCTGATAGGCGCCGCTGGCGACGATCACTTCGTTGGCCGTGTACTCGCCGATCGAGGTCATCACCGTATAGCCGCCGCCATCGTTCTGGGTGACGCGGGTGACGGCGACCCCTTCGAGCACCGGCGGCTCGAAGCTCGCGACGAAGGCCTCGATGTACTGGACGATC
Source organism: uncultured Nevskia sp. (assembly GCA_964411025.1). Lineage (GTDB taxonomy): Bacteria > Pseudomonadota > Gammaproteobacteria > Nevskiales > Nevskiaceae > Nevskia. The sequence continues at coordinate 4,088 of CAYPJK010000230.1, read as the reverse complement.
TCGTCCTTCAGCATGAAGCCGTACGGATCGTTGCCCGGATACGGGAAGCCGGGCAGCGTGCACTGCCAGTTCGGCGTGACCAGGCAGAACGAATCCCAGCGATGCTCGCGCCATTCATGGGCGATGCGCTGCTTCTCGAACACCACATGGGCGATGCCGCGCTGCTTCAGGTGCCAGCTTGCCGACAGGCCGGCCTGGCCGCCACCGATGACGATGACGGAATAGTGATTCGGAGGAAGCGGGCGGGTCATGGCGTTCATGTGTTCCTGGAGCGTGCGTGGGGCGCGGCAATCAACTGAAGCGGACGACGGTGACCGTCGCGGCGGGATCGGTCTGGTACTGGCTGGCGCGCCGTTCGATTTCGGACAACTGATGCGCGGCACTCGAGCACGCGTAGCCGTAACGCTGGCGCACGCGTTCGCTGGCCAGGTGCAGTGCGGCCTGGCTCAGGCGCACGAAGTCATGCAGCGGGTACGGCTGGCCGGGCGTGAAGTAGTCGCGGATCGTCGACGACGGCGAGTAGCAGAGCGTCGTCGTGTCATCGGGCCAGCGGACTTCAAAGCGGAGTTCAGGCATCGGGATTCGGGGGCAAGGGTCGTGATCAGGCGGCTCGGCGCTGCGCGGCCGATGCAGCGATCGTCGGCGCGCAGCCGATCAGCGCCTGCTGCTCGAAGTCCCAGGCCAGCGCGCGGTCGCCGTCATCGGTCAGATGGAGTTGTCGCGCGGCGGTGCAGCGGCCGATCGCGGATGCCGAGATATCGCGCGCGTGGAAGCGCGCCAGAACGGCGTCGACCTTGCTGGGCCTCACCGCCAGCAGGAAGCCGTAGCTCGGAAAGGTGTGCAGCAGCCAGCGCAACGGATCAGCGTCGGCCGGCATCGGGACTTGGTCGAGATCGACTTCGGCGCCCACGTTCGAGCACTCCAGCAGCATCAGCAGCGTGCCGAGCAGGCCGGCGTTGCTGATGTCCTTGGCGGCACAGCACAGCTGGTCTTCGACGAGCTTCGGCAGGATTTCGAGATCGCCGCGCAAGCGTTCCGGATCGCTGCCGCTGGCCGCGTCCCAGTTCGAGAAATGCTCGCGATAGCCGCCGCGCAGGTCGGTGGCGGCGATCAGCACGTCGCCGGGCTTCGCCTCGAAGCTCGAAAGCAGTGCCTTGGCACGACCGAGGATGGCCACCGACAGTTGCTCGTGGCCGGCGCGGGCATTGGCATGGCCGCCGACCACCGGCACGCCGTAGACGCGTGCCGCGTCGGCCATGCCGTCGAGGATCGTCTTGCCGTGCGCTGTATCGCGGCTCCAGATCGCATCGACGACCGCGATCGGCCGGCCACCCATCGCGTAGATGTCCGATACATTGACCATCACGCCGCACCAGCCGGCGAAGCGCGGTTCGCGCTCGACGAACTCGGTCAGGAAGCCTTCGATCGCCAGCAGCAGCCAGCCATCACCGGACGGATCCGGGATCGCCGCGCAGTCATCGCCGACCTGGATGGCGCTGTCGCCGCCAATGCCGAGCGCGCCCACCACGGCACGGATATCGCGCTTGTGGGCAACACCGCGGCTGCTATGCAGCGCTGCGATCAATTGCGAGAGCGACGCTGTCACGCCGCGCTCCGCAAGGTTGTGATGAAGCCGCGCTCGGCACCTTCACACGGCGGGTAATGGGCGAGGTCCGCTTCCATCCGCAGGTGCGGACGACCTCGGAGTTCGATCGCTTCCCGTGCGCGCCAGTGCAGGCGCTCGAACAGCGCCACGTTCTGCTGCTGGACCTGGGCCACGAAGCGCACCGCGCCACGACCGTGGGCGAGGCTGACGGCGAGGTGGATCAGCTCGGTGCCGAGCCAGGCCTGGCCGCGATAGTCGCGGCGCACGGCGAGCCGCGAGCCCTGCCAGACATCATTGCCGAGCGCGTGGACTCTCACCGTACCGACCACATCCTCGGACATGCCGTGGATGCAGGACACGGCGACCAGTGTGATCGCGCCCTCGTCGTCATCGATAGCGTCGGCATCGGTGAAGTCGAACAGCCGCTGCTCGGCGCAGAACACCGCGCGGCGCAAGTTCCGCGCTTCGCGCAGTTCCCAGGCTTCGGTCGCCAGCTTCACGCGGTACTCGACCGGTCGATAGTCGGCAACCGTTTCGCTCGCGGCGCAGGCGGGGATCCAGTCGGCGGCGCGCATCGCGTCAAGCGGGATCATGGGCCTTCTCGTAGGCGGACAGCGACGAGCAGGCGCCGCACTTGCCGCAGCCGGCCTTGATCTCGGCCGACTTGAGTCCGCCGCTGACCAGCATCCTGCCGAGCGGTGCCAGCAGTTCGCGCATCTCCGCGGCATCCGGCGATCGCTGGTGTTCCAGCGGCGTGCCGGCGATCGGCACGAACGGCACCACGAACGGGTAGACGCCGAGCGCGATCAGCTTTTCGCTCATCGACAGTACCGCGTCGCGGGTGTCGCCAAGGCCGTACAGGATGTAGGTCGACACCTGGCCGCGGCCGAACACGGCAACCGCCTGCTCGAACGCAGCGAGGTAGTGATCGACGGTGACGGTCGCCTTGCCCGGCATGATCCGCTCGCGCACCGACTGCGACACCGCTTCGATGTGCATGCCGAGCGTGTCGATGCCGGCGTTCTTCATCCGCTGGTACCAGCGGGGATCATCCGGCGGCTCGCACTGGCCCTGGATCGGCAGGCCGCTGGTAAAGCCCGCATGGTTGACGGTTGCCGCCTTCACGCCGAACGCGCTCTCGCAGAGGATTTCCGCGCCGCGATCGGTGAAGTTCGGCGTGCCGGTGGTCATCACCATGTGCTGGATGCCGTCGAGCAGCATCGCGGCGCGCGCCACTTCACCGAGCTGCTCCGGCGTCTTGCGGTTGATCGTGCGATCGCCCTTCAGCGATTCACCAATCGCGCAGAACTGGCAGGAGGTGCTGCGCCGGCCATAGCGCACGCAGGTCTGCAGCACGGTGGTCGCCAGCACGTCGGCGCCGTGCAAGGTCGCAATTTTCCAGTACGGCACGCCATCGAAAGTCTGCAGCCTGTAGAAGCGGGGCTGCTTCGGGAACGAGATTTCCTTGATCGGAATGCTGTTGCGCTTGAGCGTCACACCGCCATCGGCGCGCGGCAGGCCGACTTCGAACGCGGAGGCGCGGGCGTCGGCCGAATGCACCGGCACCATGATCGTGCGGCCGTCGATGGTCACGGCCTTGTGATCGCTCGGCCCCGCGCCACCTCGGCGGCTTGGCGCACCGGGGCTGTCATCGGCCAGACGCAGCCCCTGCGATTGCAGCTCGGTCAGCAACTGCGTGATGTTGGCGGTTTCCATCGGCGGCTCCGGTGTGGGCAACGGGATTCAGCGCAGCGCGGCCTTGCGCGTGTCGGTCAGCGTGACGACGCGGTCGGACGCAGCGGTTTCGGGCGCCGCCGCGTGATCGGGCGGCAGCGGGGTGCCGGTCATCGGCAGGCCGGTTGCGGGGGCGGTGGCGCGGGAATCGAGCACCAGGCTGAGCAGTTCCGGGCGCGCGTAGTGGCCGACCGAATCCATCATCCGCTTGCGCTTGGTGATCAGGTTCAGGTCGCAGTCGGCGATCAACAGCCCTTCGCCGTCGCGCAACGGTTCGACCACATGGCGGCCTTCGGGCGTGATGATCGCGGTGTAGCAGCCGCCAGCGAAGGCTTTTTCCAGCTCCGGCGTCGGCGCCTGCGCGCGCTTCTGTTCGGGTGTCAGCCAGGCCGTGGCATTGACCACGAAGCAGCCGGATTCCAGCGCGTGATGACGCATCGTCACTTCCATCTGGTCTGCGAAGATCGGGCCGACCAGCGAGCCCGGGAACTGCGAGCAGTGGATTTCCTCGTGCTGCGCCATCAATGCGTAGCGGGCCAGCGGGTTGTAGTGCTCCCAGCAGGCCAGTGCGCCGATACGGCCGACGGCGGTGTCGACGACCTTCAAGCCGGAACCATCGCCCATGCCCCAGACCATGCGCTCGTGGTAGGTCGGGGTGATCTTGCGGCGCTTCAGCAGCATCGTGCCGTCGGCGTCGAAGACCAGCTGTGCGTTGTACAGCGTGCCGTGGTCGCGCTCGTTGACGCCG
>CAYPJK010000229.1:2207-5470 GCA_964411025.1 uncultured Nevskia sp. | reverse complement strand
ATGGCGGCGGTGGCCAGCGGCCGCACGGGCGAGTCCGGCTCTTGATTCGCTGCCGCTGATCGCCAGATTCCGGAAGTCGGAAACTCCATTCCTAACCGTCGTCGAACCTGAAACATGAAACGCATCGGCCTGTTCCTGCTGACCAACCTCGCCATCATGCTGGTGCTGTCGGTGGTGGCCAGCCTGCTCGGCGGTGACCGCTTCCTGACCCAGAACGGCCTCAACCTGACCAGCCTGCTGATCTTCTCGGCCGTGTTCGGCATGGGTGGCTCGTTCATTTCGCTGGCGATGTCGAAGTGGATGGCCAAGCGTTCGACCGGCGCCGTCGTCATCGAGCAGCCGAAGAGCGCCGCCGAAGCCTGGCTGCTGGCCACTGTCGAGCGGCAGGCCCGCGCCGCCGGCATCGGCATGCCGGAGGTCGCGGTCTACGACGCGCCGGAAATCAACGCCTTCGCCACCGGCATGTCGAAGAACAGCGCGCTGGTGGCGGTGTCGACCGGCCTGTTGCGCTCGATGAGCCAGGACGAGACCGAAGCCGTGCTCGGCCACGAGATCGCCCACGTCGCCAACGGTGACATGGTGACGCTCACGCTGATCCAGGGCGTGCTCAACACCTTCGTGATCTTCCTGTCGAAGGTCATCGGCTACGCGGTCGATTCGGCGCTCAAGCGCAACGACGACGAGCGCAGCGGGCCGGGCATCGGCTACTACGTGACGTCGATGGTGATGCAGGTCGTGCTCGGCTTCGCCGCCTCGATCGTGGTGGCGTGGTTCAGCCGCCGCCGCGAGTTCGCCGCCGATGCCGGCGGTGCCCACCTGGCCGGCAAGCGCAAGATGATCGCCGCGCTGGCCAAGCTGAAGGCCCAGCACGAGCCGTCGAGCCTGCCCCAAGGCATGCAGGCGATGGGCATCTCGGGCGGCGTCAAGAGCCTGTTCATGACGCATCCGCCGCTCGAAGAGCGCATCGCGCGCCTTCAGGCGTCGGCCTGACGCGCAGTCGCGGCGCATCGGCGAGGAGCCGATGAAAAAGGCGACCTTCGGGTCGCCTTTTTCGTGGCTCAGTGCTTCGCCGCCAGCGGATCGTCGCTGAGCATCACCACCTCCGGTTCCTGCACGTGGTAGCCGGAGATGTAGTTGACGCCCATCTGCCAGAGCCGCGCCATCACGTTGGCGTCCTCGACGTGGCTGACGATGGTCTTGATCCGGTGCTGCTTGGCCGCTTCGACCAGTTCGCTCAGGCGGGCGATCGTCGCCCGCTCGCCGAAGGACTGCGTGAACGAAGCGTGGAACTTGAGGAAGTGCACCGGCAGGTGATCGAGCATCTGTGCCGAACTCGGGCCGATGCCGAAATGCTCGATCGCGAAGCCGGCCCCCAGCTCCACCAGCTCGCGGGCCAGCTGGCGGGCCTTGCGGATGTGGTTCTGCAGCACCCGCTCCTGCGCTTCGAAGACGATCTCGTCGCGCGTCAGACGCCGTCCGCCCAGCAGTTCGCGCAGCCAGCCGAGAAAGGCATCGGCATCGCGGATGCTGTCCTCGGAGATCTTCACGAACAGCGTCGCGGCGTCCTGCGGGCGGCTGCGACGGCTGATCAGTTCCAGCGCGCTGCCGACCACCCAGCGGTCGATCGAGCGCATCAGATTGAATTTCTGCGCCGCCGGCAGGAATTCAGAAGCCGTCCACTCGCGGCCGGTGTCATCGCTCATCCGCACCAGCAGGTCATAGTGGTGGCGGGTTTCGCCTTCCAGGCTTGCGATCGACTGCCAGGCCAGCCGCAGCCGGTCCTCGGCGAGCGCCCGCCGGGTCAGCGCCGCAATGCGCGCTTCCTCCCGCTCGGCCTGCGCCGTGCGGGTCGACGAGCCGACGATCACCACGCGGTTGCCATCCTTCGCCGAGGCTCCGCGCGCTTCGTTGACCAATTGCCGGATCACCAGGTCGGCCGCTTCGCCGGGGCCGGGCTGCAGCAGCGCGATGCTCAGGCTCAGCTGCGCCTCGCAGTCGCCGAGGTTGAAGATCTCCTCGCGCAGCTCGCGGCGCAGCGTTTCGGCCAGCGTTTCGATCGCCGCCAGCTCCGGGCGTTCGACCAGCAGGGCGCGCTCGTCGATCGAGAAGCCGAACAAGCGATCTTCCGGCGCCAGCCGCGCGGCGATCGCGGCACTGGCAAGCGTGGCCAGCGTTTCGGCATCGACGACGCCGAGGCGCGTCTCCAGACCGGCAAAATCGTCGAAGCAGATCAGCAGCGCCGCACGGGTACGGCCAACGACCACGGCCTGGCCGAGCGCCTCGCGGAACGCCGCGCGGGCGCCGCCGCGCTCGGTGGCCGGCGGTAGCAGCGTCGTCGGCGCGGCGCAGCCTGGCGGTGCGCCGCCTGCACGGATCAGCAGTTCGATGACCTGCTCGCCATCCTGCAGGCCAAGGATCATCTGCGCCTCCACGGTCACCACGCCGTGGCGCCCCGCCAGCTGCAGCTGCAGCGGCTCGCTGGACGCCGCGCCCTTCAGCACGGCCCGCAGCCGCGCCTTGATGTCGGCCTGCTGGCCAGCCGCCACCAGGTCGATCAGCGGCTGGCCGGTCAGCTCGGCCGGATCATCGAGGCCGAGCCGCTCGGCCAGGGCGGCGTTGGCGCGCACGACGATGCCTTCCTGGATGCAGGCCACGGCGTCGCCGGTGGAATCGGTGAGCCGCTCGTGGCGGGCCTCGAAATCGGCAAGCCTGCTGCGTGCCTGGCGCAGCTGGCGGCGACTGTCCAGGCTGGCCAGTTCGCGCAGCACCACCTGCTCCAGATGGCGCAGCTGCGCCGGGCTGTCGCAGCCGACGCAGTCGTCGGCGCCGGCCGCTCGGGCCGCCAGCACGATGTCGAGCGACAGCGGTGGATCCAGCAGCAGCAGCGGCCGTTCCGGCAGCAGTCGCCGGCAGGTGTCGAACAGCTGCTCGCGGGCGGCGGACGGGCCGTCGCCGCGATCGATGATGATCAGATCCGGCGGGTTGTTGCGCAGCTGATCCTCGAAGGCATCGGCCTGCGCCACCCAGCGCAGCCGCAGTGGATGGCCGGCATTGCGCAGCGCGGTTTCGATGCAGCGGGCCGGATCTTCGGTCGGGCTGATCAGCAGCAGCGTGCCGCCGGCCGGCGCTGTCACCACGGCAGCGGCGTCTTCGACGCCCGACCGGCGATCTCGCGGACCAGGCGCGGCACCAGATACCCCGGCAGCCGCGCGGCCAGCGCCTGCATCAATGCGGTTGCCTGGGAATCACTCACGTCGAAATGT
>CAYPJK010000229.1:0-2197 GCA_964411025.1 uncultured Nevskia sp. | reverse complement strand
AGATAGTAGGGAAGCACGCCGGCCGCGAAGCAGCGTTCGGACAAGCGGGCCTGCGCGTCCGCCGAATCATTGATGCCGCGCAGCAGCACCGCCTGGTTGAGCAAGGTCGCGCCGGCGTCGCGCAGCTGCGCGCAGGCCCGGATCACGGCGTCGTCGATTTCGCGCTCGTGGTTGATGTGCAGCACCACCACCTTCTGCAGCCGCGTAGCCGCCAGCCAGCCGAGCAGGCGCGCGTCGACCCGCTCCGGCAGCACCACCGGAATCCGCGTGTGCAGCCGCAGACGCCGGATCCACGGCCGTGCGTCGAGCGCGGTGACCAGCTCGGCCAGCTTGTCGTCGGTAACGGCCAGCGGATCGCCGCCGGACAGGATCACTTCCTCGATGCTGGGATCCGCGTCCAGCGCCGCCAGCGTGGCGCGCCAGTGGCCGCGCGAGGCCAGTGCATCGCCGTACGGAAAATGCCGACGGAAGCAGTAGCGGCAGTTGATCGCGCAGGCGCCGGTGGTGATCGCCAGCGCCCGGCCGGCGTACTTGTGGATCAGGCCGCCGCCCTTGAGCTTGTCGAGATCGCCCACCGCATCGGTGCTGTAGCCGGGCACGACCTCGGCTTCCCGGGTCGATGGCCAGACCTGCAGGAACAGCGGATCGGCGGGATCACCCCGACGCATCCGGGCAACGAAGCCGCGTGGCACGCGGATCGGGAAATCGCGCAGGCGTTCGGCATCGAGTACCGGCAGCGCCGGGTCGAGATCGAGCGCCGCCAGCAGGTCGGCCGGGCGGGTGATCGCCTCGGCCATCAGCCGCTGCCACAGCGGGCGGCTGGCAGCCAGCTCGGAAGTCAGGCCATCGTCCATCGCGGCGTCGTCCACGGCAGGGGGGGGGCGGATTCAGCGGGGAGCGGTCTTGCGCGCTGTCTTCAGCGCGGGCCGGCGGGTCGCTTTGCTGGCGGCCTTGCGCACGGCCGTCTTGCCGGCTTTCTTGGGGCCCGCCTTCCGCGCCACCGGCTTGCCGTTCAACGGTTTCTGCAGCGCCTCGCCGGCGGCCGGCGTCTTCGGCTTGTACTTGCAGAACTCGACGATCGAGCAGCGCCAGCACTCTGGCGCCCTTGCCTTGCACAGGTAGCGGCCGTGCAGGATCAGCCAGTGATGGGCGTTCAGCAGATATTCCTTCGGCGTCACTTTCTCGAGCTTCGCGGCGACCTTGTCGGCGGTTTTCTCCGGCGCCAGCCCGGTGCGGTTGGCGACCCGGAAGATGTGCGTGTCGACCGCGATGGTCGGCACGCCGAACGCGACGTTCAGCACCACGCTGGCGGTCTTGGAGCCGACGCCAGGCAGTGCCTCGAGTGCCTTGCGATCGTTCGGCACGCCGCCGCCGTGCAGCGCGATCAGCTGCTCGCAGAGCTTGATGACGTTCTTGGCCTTGGTCTGGTACAGGCCGATGGTCTTGATGTAGTCGCGCAGCCGCGCTTCGCCGAGGGCAAGGATCGCCTGCGGCGTGTTGGCGACCGGGAACAGCTTTTCGGTCGCCTTGTTGACGCTGACATCGGTGGCCTGTGCCGACAGCACGACGGCGACCAGCAACTCGAAATCGTTCGAGTACTGCAGGTCGCTGCGCGGGTTCGGATTGACGGCGGCGAGGCGGCGATAGAGTTCCGTGCGCTGAGTGAGATTCATGGCGGCGAGGAGGATTTGCGGGATCGGGCGCGGGCGATGGCGGCGGCGATGTCGTAGCCCTGCGCCTGAACGGCCAGCAGTTCGCCGCGTCGCTGGCGGCGTGCCTCGTCACGGCTTTCGCGCTCGCGGGCCAGGCGTTCATTTCGGGCGTGATAAAGGCTGCGCCAGCGGCCGGCCATGGCGCTGGCCGGCGGCTGCGCGGTGCTGCGCGGCGTCATCGTGATGCAGTCGACCGGGCAGGGCGGCAGGCACAACTCGCAGCCGGAACAGTCATCGGCGATCACCGTGTGCAGGTATTTCGGTGCACCGATGATGGCGTCGACCGGGCAGGCGAGCACGCACTTGAAGCAGCCGATGCAGACGTCTTCATCGATCACCGCCACCGTCGGCAGCAGCGCCTGATCGGCGTCCAGCGGCAGCGCAGGATCATCCGGCCAGACCGCCGGATCGGGCGCCGGTGGCGGCTGGCCCAGCGCCTCGGCGAGTGCCGCCAGCGTGGTGAGCCCGCCCGGCGGGCAGCGGTT
>CAYPJK010000228.1:0-5497 GCA_964411025.1 uncultured Nevskia sp. | reverse complement strand
TTTTCTTCGGCGCTGTCAGACACTGCCCGCGCTCCGAAGCAGTTCCGCGATCAGTGTGAACGCCAGATCAAGCAGGTGGTCGAGCACCGCAGCCAGCGTCGGCAGGCTGTAGCTCAGCAGCACCAGGCCGGCTGCCAGCGCGATCGGGAAGCCGACCGACAGCGCGCTCAGCGCCGGCGCCGAGCGGCTCATCACGCCGAACGCCAGGTTGACCAGCAGCAGCGCGATCATCACCGGCAACGCGATCTGCACGCCGCCGACGAACAGGTTCGCGCCCCAGCGGGCCAGCATCGAGAATGCGTCGGCGTCCAGCCCATGACCGCCTACCGGCATGCTCCGGAAACTGGCTGCCAGCGCCTCGATCAGCCGCAGATGCCCCCCGACCGACAGGAACAACAGGGTCGCCATCACCATCAGCAGCTGGCCCACGACCGGCGTGCCGGCACCGCGCAAGGGATCCACCAGCTGGGCGAACGACAGTCCCATGCCGTAGGAAATCAGCTCGCCGGCCAGTACCACGGCTTCGAAGACCAGCATCAGCACGAAGCCCATCGCCACGCCGACCAGCAATTGCTGGCCAACCTGCAGCCACCACTCGGCCTTGAAGGTTTCCAGCAGCGGCGGCGCCGGCAGCAGGGGCGCCAGCACCAGTGTCAGCAGCACCATCAGCACCACGCGAATCCGCACCGGCACCACCCGGCCGCCGAGCACCGGCGCCGCGGCCAGCACACCGCCGATCCGCACCATCGGCCAGAAGCCGGCCTGAAGCCAGGCGATCAGCTGGGCGTCGGTGAAGGTCATCTGCGGCCCGCCGCGTCAGTGCAGCAGCGAAGGAATGCTTTCGAACAGCCGCTTGGTGTACTCCACCAGCAGGCCCAGCATCCACGGCCCGGCAATGACGATCACCGCCGCGCAAGCAGCGAGCTTCGGAATGAAGCTCAGCGTCTGCTCGTTGATCTGGGTCGCCGCCTGGAACACGCCGATGACTACGCCAACGGCCAGCGCCGTCAGCAACAGCGGCGCGGCTAGCATCAGCACCAGCTGCAAGGCCTGGCTGCCAATGGTGAGGACGGTTTCGGGGGTCATGAGAGTAGGCCGCAGTTCGGATGCTTGTTCGCATGCAATCCCCGTGCTCGCCGGCAGCGGCGCAACGCGTGACGGAAATGTGCCGCTGCGGAATAGAGAGGTCAGCCAGCTGCTTATTGGGATTGGATACACATGTTCACGAACTCCAACTGTGTGAACGCGCGTATGCTTCTTATCTCCCTGGCGCTTCCGCAAAAATAATGATCCGAATCACGTTGTCCCGGACTACTTCCCGTTCGAAACAACCGATACAATATACGTCAATCAATCCTAAATTCATTATAGCTATGAAAAAAAATAACAACGCTCATGATCAGTTGGAAAATGTATCGAATTTGTGGGGCAAGCCATTGTGCGCCGCAGTTATGTTGGTCCCGAATACCAAGCCAATATTCTCTTTACTTTTGTTTTCATTTTTTGCTTTTTTATTTATAAAGAATAACGGATTTGAACACTGGAAAAAAACTCCGCCGTATTTAATGGCAATTTTTTTATTTCATACTTTTCTCGGCTTATCTTTCATATTGTTTTCCTTTTTTGCTATGAGTAATTTGAAACTTTATCTCAATATTTACCTTTTTTCGCTTATCTCTTGCGCCATCTCAACCACCATATTTGTCTGGCTTTATGGTCGTTTTTTAAAAGGCGAAGATTCCCCCTTTAAAACTGAAGTATGATTTGAAGTAATTTTCAGTGCTTTTGCGTAGTTTTATCGAACGAATCTCAAAATTGAATTGAGGCACTGCTGTCGTAAGCACGATTGTTGTACTGTCCCCTTCGCATTCAGCCGGTGACGAAACTCGACGCCAAAGTCCCCATCACCAGCGCCCAGCCATCGACCAGCACGAACAGCATCAGCTTGAACGGCAGCGAGATGATCACCGGGCTCAGCATCATCATGCCGAGGCTCATCAGCACGCTGGCGACCACCAGGTCGATCACCACGAACGGGATGAACAGCAGAAAGCCGATCTGGAACGCGGTGGTCAGTTCGCTGGTCAGGAACGAGGCTGCCAGCACCGCGAACGGCACGGCATCGGCATCGGCATACGGGCCGTCGTTGCCGGCGATCTTCGCGAAGGTCATCAGATCAGCCTCGCGGGTCTGGGCCATCATGAAGCCGCGAATCGGCTTGGCCGCCGCCGCCAGCGCCGGCTCGAACTGCATCTGGCCGTCCAGGTATGGCTTGGCGGCATCGGTGTAGACCCGCTCGAACACCGGCTGCATCACGAACAGGGTGAGGAACAGCGCCAGCCCCACGAGGATCTGGTTCGACGGCGTACCGCCGGTGCCGAGCGCCTGCCGCAGCAGGCCAAGCACGACGACGATGCGGGTGAACGCCGTCATCGCTAGCAGCGCCGCCGGCAGCAGGGTGAGCGCCGTCATCATCAACAGCACTTGCAGGCTCAAGCTGTAGCTCTGCCCGCCGCCCGGCGCCGGACTGACATTCAGAGCCGGTAGCCCGCCGGCCTGTGCCAGCGCGTCGGCCATCGGCAGCAGGGCCAGCACGGCCGCCATCATCAATCTCGTGATCGCGAACGTCGACGCGCGGCTCACGACGCTTTCCCCAGCGATTTCTTCAGCGCCTCGCGTAAGGCCACCGCGAACGGCGGCAGTTCCGGCTTACCGTCGCCGGTGGCCTGCATCACCGGCGGCTCGGCGTAGACATGCAGCGTATTCACGCCGCCGCCAGAGACGCCGATCAGCAGGTGCTGGCCACCGGCTTCGATCAGCAGCACCTTTTCCTTGGCACCCACCTGCAGGCCGCCGTGAATCCGCAGGGACGCGCCGCCGCCGACTCTCAATCCCTGCAGACGCCGCAGGCCCCAGGCGAGTACGAAGATCAGGCCCAGCACCACCAGCAGCGAGAGCGCCATCTGGCCGAAGCCAGGCAGGTTCGAAGCCGCACCGGCAGCGGTTGTCGCAGGAGCATTCATGGTCGGGGACGGCGCGTGGAGTCGGGGCTTACTTGAGCTTGCGGATACGTTCCGCCGGGCTGATCACATCGGTCAGGCGCACGCCGAATTTCTCGTTGACGACCACCACCTCGCCGTGGGCGATCAAGGTGCCGTTGACGTAGATGTCGAGCGGCTCGCCCGCCGCGCGTTCGAGCTCCACCACCGAACCCTGGTTGAGCTGCAGCAGGTTGCGGATTGGAATCCGGGCCCGGCCGACTTCCATCGAAAGCGTCACGGCGACGTCGAGAATGACGTCGAGATTGAAGTCACCGGTAGCGGCAGCGGCCACGCCTTCGAGGTTGTCGAAGCTGGCGCGGGCGTATTCCTTGGCAGCACCGGGGGTGTTGGTGGCGGCGGTCATCGGCGGGTCCTGGGCGGTGGAGTCTGGGAGTGGAAAAGAGCAATCAGTGGACAGCGGCGCTGCGCGGACCGCGACGGATCACTTCGGTGATCTTCACGGCGTTGTGACCGTTGGAGACGCCAAAGCTGCCGCGGAATACCGGCATGTCCTCGACGCACAGGTCGATGGTCTTCGGCAGGTTCATCGGCAGCACGTCGCCGGGTTTCAGCTGCAGCAGCTGGCGCAGGCTCAAGGACATGCTGCCGAGCTGGCTGCCGATCTCGACCTCGGCTTCCTGCAGCTGTTCGCGCAGCGCCAGGCTCCAGCGCTCGTCCTTCTCGACGCGATCGGACTGCAGGCCGGTGTCGAGCTGATCGCGGATCGGCTCGATCATCGAATACGGGAAGGTGATGTGCAGATCGCCGCCGCCGCCTTCCAGCTCGATCTTGAAGCGCGACACGACGACGATTTCCGACGGGCTGACGATGTTCGCGAAATGCGGATTGACTTCGGAGTTCATGTACTCGAACTCCATGTCCATCACCGGCGACCAGGCTTCGCTGAGGTCGGAAAACGCCTGCCGCAGCAGCAGCTGCACCACGCGCATCTCGGTCGGCGTGAACTCGCGGCCTTCGATGCGGGTGTGGATCTTGCCGTCGCCACCGAAGAAGTTCTCGACCACCGAATAGACCAGGCGCGGCTCGAAGATGAACAGCGCTGTGCCCCGCAGCGGCTTGACCCGCACGAGGTTCAGGCTGGTCGGCACGAACAGCGAATGGGTGTATTCGCTGAACTTGGCCATCTCGATGCCAACCACCGACAGCTCCGGCGAACGGCGCAGCATGTTGAACAGGCCGATCCGGAACAGGCGCGCGAAGCGCTCGTTGATCATCTCCAGCGTCGGCAGGCGGCCGCGGACGATGCGGTCCTGGGTCGCGAAGTTGTAGCTGCGTGCTTCGCCGGGCACCGGCGGCGGCGCTTCGGTGGCCACCGAGCCGCTGTCGACTCCGTTGAGCAGCGCGTCGATCTCGTCCTGGGAAAGCAGATCCTGCATGGCGGACTCCGGGCGCGGGGACGGGCTTACTGCATGACGAAGCTGGTGAAGTACACGGCGTCGATGCCGTTCTTGCCGGTTTCCGCCTTCAGGATTCGCTGGATCTCGGCCAGCACCTTCTTCTGCAGCGCTTCCTTGCCTTCACGGGAATTGACCTCGGCCACGGTCTGCGCGCCCAGCAGCATCAGCAGTGCATTGCGGATCTGCGGGTCATGCAGCTTCAGCGCGTCGGTCGCGGCGGCATTCTTGGCCCGCACCTGCATTTCGATCTGCAGGAAGTGCGAGGCATCGCTATCACCGATGTTGACGACGAACGACGGCGTCATCGGGTAGTAGATCGCCGACGCGGCCTTCTTGCCGTCGTGGCCGCCCTCGCCCTCCCCTTCCGCCGCCGCCTCCTCGCCGTCGCCCTCGTCCTCGGCCGACGCCGTGGCTTCATCGGCCGCGCCGTGTTCGGCAGCGGCGGCATCGCCATCGGCCTGGGCGTGCCGGGCCGGCTTTGCGGACGGCATCAGGAAGTACATCGCGCCGCCGGTGATGGCCGCGGTCGCCACCACCGCGCCGATGATCGGGATCAGCAGGGCCTTCTTGCTGCTGGGCGCTTTCGGGGCTTCGGCTGCTGCGGACATGGACGGCTCCTGGGGAATCGGGTCTTGCGGTTGCAAGCCCGGGAGCAAGCCATGTGCCACGCTGTCTAAGCGGCCGAATATCGTGATCGTTCAGCTACTTGCCGACGACACAAAGGCGGCGTCGGGAATCTGTCGCCGGGCCGTCGCAGAAGGGGCCGGACGGCGCGACGGAAATGCGGCGCGACGCGGGTACAGCGGCCGACCGCGCTACGGCGTGCTGGCGGTCGGCGCGCGGACGAAGCCGAACTCGCCGGCGATGTCGGCCTCGTCGATGCGCTCGATCGGCACGTCACGTTCTGCCAGCCGCAGTCGCAGGCGCGTCGCCGTCCCGGAGCGCTGCGCCAGTGCTGCCGCCAGCACCGCCTCGACGGGCTCGCCGTCGGTCGTCGACAGCCGGTCCAGCGCCCAGTCGAGGTCACGATCAGCCAGC
>CAYPJK010000227.1:0-5528 GCA_964411025.1 uncultured Nevskia sp. | reverse complement strand
CTTCGACGGCCGCGTGCTGCGCCGCCGGCACGGGTCGCCGAACGGCATCATCCCGACGCTGCTGAGCCTGTTCAGCGGCGGCCAGCGCGGCGCCTGGGTGGCCTGGTCGACGATCGACCCCGACACCGGCGCGTTCGAGGCGCGCACGGCGGTCGATGTCGAGCGCTATCCGAACCTGGTCGCCGCCCGGGTGGCGCTGACCGCCGACGATGTCGAGGTCTTCTACAAGCGCTTCTCGAAGGAAGCCTTCTGGCCGACCCTGCACACGTTCTGGGAGCGCGCGACGTTCCGCGACGACCACTGGCAGATCTTTGTCGAGGTGAACCGCAAGTTCGCCATCGCCGCCGCCCGCGAGGCGGCGCACGGCGCGACCGTCTGGATCCACGACTACAACCTGTGGCTGGTGCCGGCCTTCCTGCGGGAGCTGCGCAGCGATGTCCGCATCGCCTTTTTCCACCACACCTATTTCCCGTCGGCGGATGTTTTCAACGTGCTGCCGTGGCGGCGCACCATCGTTGGCAGCCTGCTGCAGTGCGATTACATCGGCTTCCACATCCCGCGCCAGGTCGAAAACTTCATCGACGTCGCCCGGGGCGTGATGCCGATCAAGCCGCTGGCCTGGGAAAGCTGCGCGCCGCGTTATCTGACCTACGGCTGCGCGGTCGGCCTCGACCGCATGACCGCGATGATCGAAGTGCACGGCCGCCGCGTGCGGCTGGGCGCGCACCCGGTCGGCCTGGATGTCGAACGCATCGAAGCGCTGCTGGCCACCGAGCGCGTGCAGGCGCAGATCGCGACGCTGCGCGGGCAGCTTGGCACGATGCGGCTGATCCTGTCGATCGAGCGGCTCGATTACACCAAGGGCACGCTGGAAAAGCTGCTGGCCTACGAGGCGCTGCTGGGCGCGCGTCCGGAGTTGCACGGGCAGATCACCCTGCACGCGGTCTGCGTGCCGGCCGCCAAGGAAATGATGGTCTACGCCGAACTGCAGACGCAGATCGAGCAGGTGGTGGGCCGCATCAACGGCCGCTACGGCCGGCTCGACTGGACGCCGCTGCGCTACTTCTTCCGCGCGGTACCGTTCGAGGATCTGCTGGCCAGCTACGCGAACGCGGCCGTCATGTGGATCACGCCGCTGCGCGATGGCCTGAACCTGGTCTGCAAGGAATTCATCGCCGTGCAGGGCGCACGCCAGGGCCACGGCGTGCTGGTGCTGTCGGAATTCGCCGGCGCCGCCGCCGAACTGAAGGAAGCGCTGCTGACCAATCCGCACGATCCCGCCGACCTGCTGGCGGTGATCGGCACGGCCATCGACATGCCCCCGGACGAAGCCACGCAGCGGCTGCGCGGGCTGCACGACGCCGTGCGCCACAACGACGTGCAGCGCTGGCGCACGGAGTTCCTGGCCGCCGTCGGCTGAAGCACCAGCGGTGAGGCGGGGCATCGGTGGCCCGCCCCGCCTCCGCGCTGCGTTGGGGCCGGTCAGGCGCTCAGGCGCGCAGGCTAAGCCAGCGCTTCGACTTCACATCGACGTAGCGGATGGTGGTCTTCTTGAAGTTCAGGTCGACGAACAGCTCGGCCTGCATCTCGCCGTTGCGCCAGCACATCGCGACGCTGGAGTCGTTCGAGTACATCAGGTGGAACACGCCATCGAACGCCGGATGGCTGCAACGGAATTCCATCAGCGCGATCAGCCGCCGCACCACTGGCTGCTGCACGGCGCGATCGACTTCCGCCAGCGTGTAGTGATGGCGGTTGATGTCGCGCAGTTCGCCGCTGGCTTCCATCAGCTCCTGGTCGTTCTGGCCGGCCAGCAGGCCGACGTAGTAGACCTGCGGAATGCCCGGCGCGAAGAACTGGATCGCGCGGGCGGCGATGTAGGCGTCGTCGTTGCGCTTGAGCGCGTCGTAGTAGGTGCAGGTGAGCTGGTAGATGGCGCCGACGGTATGAACATTGGCCGCCGAGCGACGCAGGATCGGATCGGCGGAGCGCGAGCCGACGTTGTCGATCACTGCCTGGATCTCTGCCTTCGGCAGCACGCCCTCGACATCGGGGATGCAGATGCCGTCGTGGGTGTCGAGCACGGTGATCTGGTTGCGCGGGCACATGCGCAGCCACTGCTTGAGGTAGGTGCTGTTGTTGTCGAGCAGGGTGTACAGCAGCAGCGGCGGCAGCGCGAAGCCGTACGGGTGCATGCCATGTAGCGCGATCGCGTACTGGAAGCTGGCGTGGTCGTGCACTTCCGGCAGGGTTTCCACGCCGTGCTCCTGGGCAACGCCGTTGATCCACTTGAGGATGTCGTAGACATCCGGCTCGACGAGGAAGCAGGAGGTGCCGATCTTTTTGGTCGTGTAGCCGAAGGCGTCGAGGCGCAACAGCCGCACGCCGCGCGCGGCGAGGAAGGCGATGGTGTCCTCCATCAGCGCGTAGGTCTTCGGCGAGGAGTAGTTCAGATCGATCTGGTGCTCGGTGAACGTGCACCAGACCTGGCCGGTGCTGCCGTCGGCGAAGCGCACGTCGCGGAACGGCTCCTTTTCCTTGCGGATGTGGATGCGGGCGAGATCGTCCGGCGAGATCGGCCCCAGCTGGTCGACATGGACGAACAGATCGGCGTGTTCGGATTGGTGACCCCGGGCGATGAAGTCCTGGAATTCGGCGGACTGATCGCTGATGTGGTTGAGCGTCAGGTCGAGGCAGATGTCGTAACGCGCCGCCAGCGCCTCGATATCGGCCCAGCTGCCGTGGCGCGGATCGATTTCCTTGTGGGTCAGCGGCGAAAACCCGCCATCGGCGTTCGACGGATACGGCGGCAGGATGTGGATGCCGCCGATCGCCCGGGCGAAATGGCGGTCAATCACCGCCCGCAGGTCGGCGAGGTTGGCGCCCAGGCGGTCGGGGTAGGCGATCAGCTGGATCTTGTTGGTCAGCGGCAAGGGCGTTCTCCTTCGGGGGCGGATGTCTCAGCCGGCGGCGTCGCGCGCCTGTGCCGCGACGGCGGCGTCCGGCTGCGCAAGCCCGGCAAGTGCGGCGAGGCACGGGTCCGCCAGCGCGTCGCGGCTCAGGTGCAGCTGGCGCTGCGGAAGCGGAATCTCGATGCCGTGCGCCGCGAACTGGCGCGGCACGCGGCGCAGCAGCTCGCGGCCGACTTCCCACTGCATGATCGGGTGGGTCTTGATGCGGCCGCGAATCACCAGCGCTGAATCCTCGATGCGCTCGACGCCGAAGATCTCCGCCGCCGCAAGGATCTTCGGGCCGTAGACCGGATCCGCCTGCAGCGCATCGCCGATCTCGCGCAACACGGCGATCGCCCGGTCCGGGTCGTCGCGCAGGCCGATGCGGATGTCGAACAGGCAGGCCGACCAGCCGCGCGTGGCGTTGCTGACCGTGTTGATGCTGCCGTTCGGGAAGATGTGCACGACGCCGCCGAGATCGCGCAGCACCACGGTGCGCAGCGTCATCATCTCGACCAGGCCGCCGGTGCCGTTGATGGTCACCACGTCGCCGACCCGCATCTGGTTTTCCATCACCATGAAGAAGCCGGTGATGACGTCCTTGACCAGCGACTGGGCACCGAAGCCGACCGCCAGGCCGATGATCCCCGCCGACGCGATCAGCGGCCCGACCTGCACGCCGAGCTGCATCAGCAGCACCAGCGCCAGCGTCACGAACAGCACGATGCGGATCATCTGGGTCAGCAGGTGCACCAGCGTCTCGATCCGCTTGCGTGCCTCCACCGGGTTCTCGTCGGCACTTTCGGCGCGCGCCAGCAGCCGGGCGCCGAGCCGGCCAAGGAACACTTTCAGTGCCCGGGTCAGCAGCCACCAGAGCAGCAGCACCACGGCGACCCGCAGGCTGGCCTGCAGCAGGTCGGTGAAATTGACGAGTTCCAGCAGCGTTTCGCGGTCGATCATCGGCAGGCGGCAGGGCGGACGGAATCAGCCGCGCCGGTCCTCGCAGGGCCGGCGCGTCGCCCGCGCCGTGCGCGGGTCTTCAGGTCCGACCCTGGTGAATTCGCCGAAGTTCAGTGCAATTGACACATCCGCTTCGAATGCGCCGTCAAAATGTAGTCAAAAGCCGGCATCTCAGCCGGCCACTGCCGCTCAGTGGCCCGGCTGCAGGCCGCTCAGCAGCCAGACATGGAAGTCCAGCGCGTAGTCGCGGTGGATCGCGATGTGGATGGGCTCCAGTTCCGTGGTCGCGGCGAAGCGGCCGGCCATGCTGGCTGGCAGGGTGCCCTCGCGTGACACGAACACGAAGCTGCGGCCGTCGAGGCCGTCGAGCGTGGTCGACATCGCGTAGTAGTCGTCGGCCTTGTGCCCGGGATTCCATTTCAGCATCGCCCGGCCGGCGGTCCCGGCGTAATAGCGCGCCTCGGCGATCAGGTCGCGGGCGTCGCCGAGCAGGATCGCCTCCGGATGCGCCGCCTGCCGCGCCGCCAGCGCCTCGCCGTACTGGCGCCAGCCACGCACCCGCTTGTTCAGCACGTCGCTCTTGCGGCTCAGTTCGATGCCGGCGGCAGCGGCCAGCGCGTCGAAGTGATAGGCAACCACGGTGACCGCCAGGTTCAGCGCCAGCGCCGCGACCAGCAGCGATCGCCGGCCGGTTTCCAGCAGCCGGGCGACGACGAACAGGGTACCGCCGACATAGGCCATCGCCGCCCAGTTGGCGTTGGCGCGGCCGATCAGCGACTGCGCGGTGATCGCGCCGAGGAACGGCAGCGCGAAGCAGGCCAGCAGCCGGTAGCGCTCGTCGCGCAGCCATTGCCTGGCCGCCGCCAGTTGCACCAGCCAGGCGACGAACAGCACCGGGCCGAGGATGCCGAGCTGGCCGGCGATGAAATCACCGAAGGATTTCCAGTTCAGGCCGTGCTGGCCGCCGTTCACGCCGCCTTCCAGACCCGAGATCTGCGCGGTATGACCCAGGGTCGGCCAGCCGTTGGCGGCGTTCCAGATCAGGTTCGGCGCAAAGATCAGCGCCGCGAGCGCCGCAGTGACATACAGCTTCGGGCTGCGGAAATGCGGGCGCAGGCCGGGCGTGATCGCCAGATGCAGCAGCACCGACACCGCGAAGATCGCCATCGTGTACTTGGTCAGCAGCCCCAGGCCGCTGGCGATGCCGGCCGCCAGCCACCAGCGCCAGGTGTCGTGGTCGAGCGCCTTCAGGTAGGCGTGCAGCGCCGCCGACCAGCACAGGAACAGCGGCACGTCGGTGGAGATGATCACGCTCGACAGGGCCACGCCCGGCAGGGTGATGAACACCACGGCGGTCCAGAACGCGATGCGGGCGTCGAACAGGCGGCGGCTGATGGCCCAGATCAGCAGCGTGGTCAGCGGGTACAGCAGCAGCGCGCCGGATTTCACGCACAGCGGGCCGTCGCCGCAGACCGAGGTGGTGGCCGCGATCACCGCCGCGATCATCGGCGGCTTCGAAAAATAGCCCCAGTCGAGCGCCTGCGACCAGGTCCAGTACTGGGCTTCGTCGACATACAGGTCGAGCCCGCTGGCGGCGATCGCCAGCGCCCGCCAGCC
>CAYPJK010000226.1:0-5568 GCA_964411025.1 uncultured Nevskia sp. | reverse complement strand
TTTTCCGGGCTGACCGGCCTGCTGTCGATCCTGCTGCTGTTGCGCCGCCAGCCGGACCGGCCAGAGCGCGTGCGGGTGGTGGGCGTGGCGGCGTCGATGCCGTTCTTCATGACCAGCTTCGTGGCGCCGGAATCGGTGGCGGCGGTCACCGTGCTGGTCGGCGAGATGATCCTGCTGATCGGCGCCACGCAGTACCACGTGCTGCAGGGCCAGCGCGGCCAGTTCATGTCGCGCTTCCTGTCGTCACAGGTTGCCGAGCTGGTCCGGCGGCGCGGCATGAAGCAGGCGATGGAACAGAACTTCCTCGAGATCACCGTCGTTGTCTGCGATCTGCGCGGCTTCACCGCCTATGCCGAAGGCCACCCGAGCTCGCGGGTCATTGAGGTGCTGCGCGACTACTACGACGCGGTCGGCCAGGTGGTCGCCGAATTTGGCGGCACCATCAAGGACTACGCCGGCGACGGCATCCTGATCCTGGTCGGCGCGCCGCTGCCAGCGACCGACCATGCAGCCGTCGGCCTCCGCATCGCCCACGGCCTGCGCGACGCCGCCGGCGCGGTCACCCGCCACTGGAGCCATCCCGGCCACCCGCTGGGCATCGGCGTCGGCGTGGCCAGCGGCTTCGTCACCGTCGGCATCATCGGCAGCGCCACCCGGCTCGAATACACCGCCGTCGGACCGGCCGTGAACCTGGCCTCGCGGCTCTGCGAGCAGGCCCACGATGGCGAGATCCTGATCGCCGCGCGCACCGCCGAACTGGCCGGCGACGCCCGGCTGCAAAGCCGCGCGCCGGTGCCGATCAAGGGCTTCGCGGAGCCGGTCAGCCTGTTCCTGCTGCCGGCCGCCGGCGGCGCCTGACCAGACGCTAGGCGGCTGACGGCTCGCGCCAGACGGCGGTCTGCACGGCCGTCGCGCCGCCGTTCCACCAGGCGCGGAACAGCACGCCGGCGTTGAACGGCAGGCACAGCCGGCCGTCGCGGTCGATGGCGATGCAGCCGCCGACGCCGCCGAGCCGGCGCACGTCGTCGAGCGCGGCGGCGCAGGCGGCTTCCAGCGACAGCCCGCCCCAGACCATCCGGCCGTGCACGGCCTGACCGAAAGCGGCGCGGATGAAGGACTCCCCGGTGCCGGTGCAGGAGATCGCGCAACTGCCGTCATCGGCGAAGGTGCCGGCGCCGAACAGCGCGGTGTCGCCGATCCGGCCGGGCCGCTTGTTGGTCAGCCCGCCGGTCGAGGTGGCGGCGGCCAGATGACCGTGACGATCGCGGGCGACGGCGCCAACGGTGCCGAAGGCGGCATCGGGCGCGGCCCGGTCGTCGACGTGATCGAGCGCGATGCTGCCGCTGCGCCGGGCCGCTGCCAGCTGGGCCTGGCGCAGCGGAATCACGAACGATTCCGGCGCCACCATCGGCAGCCCCCGCTCGCGCGCCAGCTGCTCGGCGCCGTCGCCGGCCATCAGCACGTGCGGGCTCTGCTCCATCACCGCGCGGGCCAGGCGGATCGGACTGGCCACCCGCGACACGCCGGCCACCGCGCCGGTGCCGCGATCCTCGCCCCGGGCGATCGCGGCATCGAGTTCGGGCTGGCCGTCGCGGTTCAGCACCGCGCCGACGCCGGCGTTGAACAGCGGGCACTGCTCCAGCTGCTCGACCGCCAGCGTCACCGCGTCCAGCGCGCTGCCGCCGGCCTGCAGCAGCGCCACCGCCGCGCGGGCGATGTCGTGCAGCGCGGCGCGCTGTTCGGTCTGCGGGCCGGCGTCGTCCGGCAGTTCGCCGGCACCGCCGTGCAGCGCGAAGCGCGGCCGATCCGATGGATCGTCGCGCGTGCTCATGCCGGCCCGGTGGCGTCCGGGCCGGCATCGGGCTTGGCGCTGAACTCGACGATCGGCTTGAAGCCGCCCCAGAACATGCGCTTGCCGTCGAACGGATGTGTCTTCGGATCGGCCATGCTGGCCAGCCTCGGGTCGCTCATCACCTGGGCGTTGATGCGGTCGCGCTGCTTGCGCGATGGGTAGACGATCCACGCGAAGATCACCGTCTCGTCGGCCTTCAGCTTCACGCTCTGCGGGAACGACGTCAGCTTGCCGGGCTTGACGTCATCGGCCACGCACTCGGTGTAGGCCAGCGCGCCGTGCTCGATCCAGATCTTGCCGGCCTTGCGGGCCAGCTTGCGGTAGTCCGCCAGTTTCGCCACCGGTACCGGCAGCACGAAGCCATCGACATACGCCATCGTTCATTCCTCGTCGGGATAAGTCAGCAGCGCCAGCGACGGCTGCTGCGGAAGGTCCAGCACCACCACCGCATCGCCGACCCGGATCGTGCCCGGCCGCAGCACGCGGGTGATGATGCCGCCGTGGCCGCGCATCGCCTGGAAGCCGCCGGGGCCGAGGTTCTCGTCCATCCGCCCGCAGGGCGCACAGGGGCCGGTGTAGGTGAACAGCGCCTCGCCGATGGTGAATGTGCGTCCTTTCAGTGCCAGCAGGTTCAGGCCGGAGATCACCAGATTGCGCCGGGTCATGAACGGCGTGACAGCCGGCTGGCCGAGGATACCGGCGACCGCCACCAGATGCTCGGCCTGGATCATCGACACCATCCGCTTGGCATCGGCCGGACCGGTGTAGTGATCGCCGAGCAGGCCGCCGCCGATCTCCACCCGCGCCTCATCGACCGCGCGCAGCGTTTCGCGCCGCGCCGGCCGCAGACCGATCCAGTCGAGCCGTCCGGGGCGCATCGGCGCATTCATCAATTCCTTCAGGCTCATCGCCATCGCAGCGTTCTCAGGTCGGGGCGGCCGGCAGCGCCTTGCCGGGATTGAGGATGCCGGCCGGGTCGAAGGCGTGCTTGACGGCCTGCATCACCGACAGCGTCGCGGCGTCGATTTCCCAGGCCACGAAGGCGCGCTTGTCGATGCCGACGCCGTGCTCGCCGGACAGCGTGCCGTCGAGCGCCAGCACCAGCCGGAACACCGCGTGCAGGCAGGGTTCGATGACGGCCATCTGCGCCGGATCATCGGGGTCGGCCAGCAGGTTGACGTGAATGTTGCCATTGCCGGCATGGCCGAAGCAGACGATGCGGATGCCGTGCTGGCGCGACAGCGCGCCGACGCCGCGGATCAGCTCCGGCAGCCGGGTGACGGGCACGGCGACGTCCTCGTTGACCTTCTTCGGCGCCAGCTTGCGCAGCGCGGGTGATAGCGCCTTGCGGGCCGCCCAGAGATCCTCGGCCTCGGCGTCCGAGCGGGCGGCGCGCAGGTCGATCAAGCCGTCACCGGCTGCGGCCGCGCTGACCGCCGCGACCACGGCCGCGATCCCGGCGTGGCTGCCATCGCAGTCGATCAGCAGCAGCGCTCCGCAGTCTGGCGACAGGCCGCAGTCGCGATGCGCCTGCGCCAGCTGCACGGCATCGGCATCGAGAAATTCCAGGCTGGCCGGCGTTTCCGGCTGGGCCATCAGCCGCGCGACGGCCGCCGCCGCCGCCTCGACATCGCGATAGGCGGCGCGCAGGGTGCGCGTGGTCTCCGGCTTCGGCAGCAGCTTCAGGGCCGCCTGGGTGATCACCGCCAGCGTGCCTTCCGAGCCGATCAGCAGCCGCGTCAGGTCGTAGCCGACCACGCCCTTGGTGGTGTAGCAGCCGCTGCGGATCGCGGTGCCGGTGCCGGCGATCGCGCGCAGGCCGAGCACGTTGTCGCGCGCGGTGCCGTACTTCACCGCGCGCGGCCCGCCGGCGCCGCAGGCGAGATTGCCGCCGACCGTCGAGTAGGCGGCGCTGGTCGGGTCCGGCGCCCAGAACAGGCCGTGCCGGGCGGCTTCGCGCTGCACATCGCCGTTGAGCGCACCGGCTTGGCATTCCAGCAGCCGGTCGCCCGGCGATACCCGCAGCACGCGGTTCATCCGCTCCAGCGACAGCACCAGGCCGCCGTGGATCGGCACCGTCGCGCCGGTGGTGTTGGTGCCGCGTCCGCGGGCGATCAGCGGCAGCCGGTGCTCGCGGCAGAGGTCGACCAGCGCCTGCACCTCGTCGACCGATTCGGCCAGCGCCACGGCGTCGGGCAGCGCCACCCGGCGGCTGTTGTCGTAACCGTAGGCCAGGCGCTCGCCGGGATCGAGCAGCAGGCGCTCCGGCGGCAGCGTGTCGCGCAGCCGGCGCAGCACGGCGGGTGCGATGTCAGCCGCCATCGAAGGCCGCCTTCAGCCATTGCAGTTCGGTGCCCTCGACGGTCACCACGTCGAAGCGCACCTCGCGCTGGCCATGCTCCGGATGGGCGACCAGGAACAGCTGCGTGGCGTGCAGCAGCCGGCCGCGCTTGCGGGCGTCGACCGATTCCAGCGCACTGCCGTAATCGCTGCGCGCGCGGCTGCGGACTTCGATCACGGCCAGCGCCGCGCCGTCCAGCATCAGCAGGTCCAGCTCGCCGCCCTTGCAACGCCAGTTGCGGGCAAGCAGCCGCAGGCCGCGGCCTTCGAGGAAGCGCTGCGCCCGCGTTTCCGCATCGACGCCGCGCAGCCAGCTCACGGCGTGATCGGCACGCGGCTGTAGTCGGGCGGCGGCAGCAGCGCCGGATCGCCGCCGTTGGTCATCTGCGCGCAGGCGAGCTTGCGGCGCACGGCGCCGGTGGTGTCGACGCCGAGCGAGCCGGTGACCCCGGCCACCTGTTCGCCGCCATGCAGCTGGTTGCGGGCGATGCGGCCGGCCAGCGCCTGGGCATCGACCCCGAACGCGAAGAAGCGTGCCGCTTCGCGGCTGCGACCGTTCAGCGCCTCGTCGCGAACGGCCTGGCGCAGACCGGCGGATGATTCGACCAGCCACGGCGCGTCGCAGAAGCGGATGCCGGCCAGGTCGCCGTCGCCGACCGATTCGTTGACTGCCGAGGTCGCATACACCGGCGTGCGGTCGGCGTGGTAGTAGCGGAACAGCGGCCACAGCACGCGCGCCTGCGAAGCGCGGCCGGCCAGGAACACAAAGTCGAAATCGTTGCGCCGCTGCGGGTCGACATCCGGCCCGGCCTTGGCGCGGGCTTCGGCCGCCGCCTTCTTGTCGGTGATCGCGACGTAGCGCAGCAGCCGCTTGACCGGATCGGACCAGGCCTGCGGCTCGCCTGCGTAGCGGCCGGATTCGACGACCGTGCCGCCGAGTTCGCGGAAGCGGGCCGCGAACGCCACCTGCACGCGGTTGCCCCAGTCGCTGGCCGGCACCATCGTCAGTGCCCGCGACAGGCCGCGGGCGAAAGCGTCTTCGGCGGCGGCGCGGGCTTCGTCCTCCGGCGCCAGGCCGAACTGGTACAGGCCGGCCGGCGCGACGCGGTTGCCGTCAAGGTAGTTCAGCCCCAGCACTGGCACCGCCAGCGCGGGAGTGGCCGCCACCGCAGTCAGCGCGTCCTTCGGCAGCGGGCCGACGATCACGCCGGCGCCATCGGCCAGCGCCTGCGCATAGCCGCTGGTGTCGTACAGGCGCGGTGCCGGCTCGCCGGCGCTGCGGGCGGCGCTTTCGTAGCCGGCGCGCAGCGCATCGGCCAGGCTGGCCAGCGGACCGCTCTGCGGCAGCAGCAGCGCCACGCTGCCGGCGCCGGCCA
>CAYPJK010000225.1:0-5601 GCA_964411025.1 uncultured Nevskia sp. | reverse complement strand
GACAATCTGGCGGCAATGGGGATACCCGCTGGGTGGCCACGAAGTCTCGCTTGCAGGGTCGATACAAGGACCGCGACATCGACCTCGATTCCACCGAGTCGCTGGTCTTGCAGCGTGGCGACCTTGGCTGGCGGATCGCTCACGTTCATTGGTCATCTTCGCCGCATCCGCCGATTACACCATGACAAGGCTCGTCGCCAAGCTCCAGATGATCAGCAGTTACTTGCCTTGCATCTCTTTCGCCCTCATGGCGTGGAATTCGGTGAATTTGTCGGCATCGGTTGCCAGTTTTTCGGCATCCTTAATAAAGGTTTCGCAATGCAGCCGCATGGTCTTGACCCAAGGGTTTTCGCTTCCTTTAAGTCCACCTACAGCGCCCTTCTTGTAGTCGGCCAGCATGCTGCGATGCATTTCGGCGTCTTGCCGGTACGCTGAGGCTTTCTGTTCGTAGCTGTCCGACATCGTCAGATGCTCGTCGGCAGTCTTCGGCATCATCATCATGCTCCCTGTATGGTCTTTCATCGCAGGGTCCGCAGCATGGGCAGCCTGCGGCGCGATGAACATCGTGCAAGCCAGAAGCCCGAAACCGAGGAGCGTGCCGTTTATTTTTTTCATGATCTTTATCCTTGGTTGACCGACTTGTAAACGTCTCCAGCAATTGAAAATCGCTGGGCGTGCCGGTAGGAAAAATGTGAGTGTCCCGCAGTATTGCTGTTGGACGTGGGGTGGTCTGTCGGTTAGCACACGGATGACGGATAGAACAACGCTTACCATCCAAGCCGTGAATGTTGCTTCGGTTTCGAGCCTTGCGAATCCGCAACCGGCAGGTGACCCGGTCAACGAGCGCCGGTTCGTGGCGCGCATCCGAATGTAGTGGTGAAAGGAATTGCGGCCGCAGGCGATGCCGCCCGCCTTAGTGCCTGGTCACGGTTTCGTTGCTCAGCGTTCCTTCGCCCTCGGACGATCAGGGTATGGCTTACGCTGCTGAGCCTGGTGCCGATACTGCGGATCATGCAAACCGGAATCCTTCGATGACGTCATCCTTGAACCCGGCAGCATCCAGCCCTTTCGGGCTGCCGGTACTCGAGCAGCCAATTCCTGTCTCGGCGGTAGCGATGAAACTGATCGCGCGGGGCATCGAGCATTTGTGGACGCGCATCCTCGCTGCGAATGCGATGGCCGACTCGCGCCCCCTGTTGCTGAGTTACGACGTCCATCCCTCACCCGAAGGACCGGTGCTGATCGAGGTCAATACCAACGCCGGCGGCGTGCTCACTGCGATACAGGCCGCTCGCCAAGGCAATGACTGCTGCGCCGACTGGCAGCAGGGCATGCTGGAGGACAAGCTGCTCGCATTGTTCCGCCGCGACCTGCTGGGCGACGACGCCAACATGACTGGCGTCGTGGCGATCGTCGACGATCAACTCGCGTCACAGCCCTTGCTCGCGGAGATGCTGGCGATTGCGGACCTGCTGCGACCCTTTGCACGGGAGGTTCGTGTCGTCGACGAGGCCGAACTGAGTTTCGGCGACGGCCGCCTGCAACACGCGGGCGTGCCGGTTGATCGTATCTACTGGCGCAGCACCGACTTCCTGCTGACTGCACCCGAACATGCTCCCGTGCGCCGTGCGGTGTCTGAGGGATCGACTATTCTCGCGCCGTCGCCGCAGGCATACGAGGCCATCGCCGACAAACGTCGTTTCATCGAATGGTCGAAACACGCCGAACTCGCGCGGGACGCAGTGACCGGGCAGTCGTTTCGCATCGCCGAGACGGTCCCGATGCGCGCACGTTCGGCAGCCGAGTGGTACGCCGAACGCAGCGAGTGGGTGTTCAAGCCCGGGTCCGGCTACGCCAGCCGCGGCGTGTACGTCGGTAAGAGCATCAGCCGCCACAAGCTTGACGAGTTACCGGCAGATGCCTACCTCGCCCAGCGCTACGCACCTCATCCCGTCATCGACCGGGACGGCAAGGAATGGAAGTACGACGTGCGCTTCTTTGCCGACCGAGGTCGTGTCATCGGCGCTGCCGCGCGCGTGTTCCACGGGCAGGTTGTCGGCATGCGGACACCGGGAAGTGGCTTTGCCCCGATTCAGGTCGGCAGTTCGTGCTGCCTGATCGGCGCTCTGGCGGCGGCCAGTTGCGATCAGGACTTCGAATCGTGCAGCACTCCCTAGCGTCCGGCGCTTCTGATCGAAATATGGAAGCCTGAGGGAGCGAACGTAAAATACGAATCGCTTGCCCATCTGCTGGTTCACCGGCGAAGCGCCGCGAGGTCTCCGTGAATACTGTTCGCACGCAATGGCGAGGCTCCGCGCGCTTGGGTATCGGCTGGGGCGCTTTCAAGGGACGCTCCGGTGACAACGCAGCGCACGCCCACCACGCGATCCAGGTGCTGCTGGCCGAGTCTCCCCAGGCGCTATGGACGCCGATGGCCGGGTGGCAGTCGTATCGCGGCGTGGTCATCGGACATAACCAGCAGCACCAGCTTGCACCGACCAGTGAAGACGTCGTTCTGGTGTATCTCGATCCCGATTCCGACGCGGGTCGTCGCGTGCGCATGCTGCTGGCCGACGGTTTCACGGTGCTGTCAGATGAGCAGACGAACAGGGCACGAACCGCAGTGAACGCATCGGAAGACCGCCGGTTCGATCGCCTGCTCGTCGAAGCCATCCAGCCGACGTTGGATGCGGATGCGGATGCGGATGCGAGCATGCAGTCAGCGGACCCTGTCATCGCTGCGCTCCTCGCTGCACTGCCCGCTGCAATCCCCGACTCATTGCCGGCGGCGCGCCTGGCCCGTGAAGCCGGCCTGTCCACCAGCAGGTTCCTGCATCGCTTCAGTGCGTATGCCGGCCTGCCGCTGCGACCCTATCTTCGCTGGCGACGGCTGCTTACCGCGATGGCCGGCGTGATCCGCGGGGACCCCTTGACTGATGCGGCGCTGGCCGCCGGGTTCGCGGACGTGGCGCACTTCAATCGCACGGTCCGGCGGCATTTCGGCATCACGCCCGGCGTGCTGCTGCGACTGAACGATCGCGCTTAGCCATTTCGTTCAAGACCCGATGGCAGCGGCAGCGCCATGCTCCCCAGCACTCGCCGGAGATTCAGATGCCTTCCATTCTTCGCACCCTCGTTCGATACGGTGCCTATCCGCTGATCGCGGGCGGCGTAGCCGCCCTTCTGGCCGCGCTGGCCAGCGCAGGCGTGTCCTACTGGCCGGTATTTCCTCTGATCGTGGCGTCCGCCATCGCCTGCGTGGCGTTGCTCGAACGCGTCGCGCCCTTCGAGAACGCCTGGAACTCCGATCACGGCGGCGACACGGCGGTCGATGCGGTTCACTTCCTGGTGAGTTACCTGCTGATCCAGAGCGCGGTCGCAATCGCCTTCGGACTCCGAGCATTGCTGCCCGAGACCTGGGTGCTGTGGCCTCACATTGCACCGATGGTGTTGCAGGTGCTGCTGGCCGGCGCTGTGATGGATTTGGGGCTGTACGCAATGCACCGCGCCAGTCACGCGAGCGGCCTGCTGTGGCGCTTGCACGCGATCCATCACAGCCCCGAGCGTCTGTACTGGCTCAATGGCGGGCGCCGTCATCCGCTGTCTGCACTGGTTCTAGCCGGCCCAGGGCTGATCGCATTGCTGCTGCTCGGGGCGACACCAATTGCGGTCGGCGCCTGGCTGAGCTTCATGAGCGTTCACCTTGCATTCCAGCACGCCAATCTCGACTACCGCCTCGGCCCCGTCCGATCCTTGCTGGGCGTCTCCGAGATGCACCGTTGGCACCATAAGCGGGAATTCGAGGATGCGCAGGTCAACTTCGGCGAGGTGTGGCTGATCTGGGATCACCTGTTCGGGACGTTTCACGATGCGCCTCGCAGCCCGGGTGTCGGTGAAGTCGGCTTACACGGCCAAACGATGCCGGAGCGTTACTGGCAGCAGCTACGCTGGCCGTTCCGAAGGAGCAATTGACAGCGCGCTTGGCGATCTCGACGAACGTATGTCTTCCGCATTGTTGAGGTCCTCGGTAGGGACGGTGCGCCATGCCACCAGTTCCTTCGCCAAGATTCGGCGCAAGCGGATACATGGCGCTACCCAACATGCTTGACTCTTGACTCGAGTCCAGGGTTTACAGTCGCTCCACATTCAGCAGATTGAACAGGAGCGACCCATGGCTACACTCACAATCGGCAAGCTTGCCAAGCTGGCCGATACCTCGATCGACACCGTTCGTTACTACGAGCGGGAAGGACTGATCGCGCCGCCGTCGAGGCGGGAATCCGGCTATCGCGACTACCCCACGGAGGTCGTCGAGCGTCTGAAGTTCATCCGCCGTGCCAAGGATCTGGGTTTTACGCTCGCCGAGATCACCGAGCTGCTGACCTTGACCGCCCAGAGCGAGCGAGACATGGCCGGGATGAAGCGGGCCGCCGAACAGAAGCTGGCGCTGGTACAGGACAAGATTCGCGAGCTGAACCGCATCCGCGAGGGCCTCCAGCATCTGGTCGACGCGTGTCCCGGTCACGGGGCTCTTTCGTCTTGCCCGATCGTCAATGCCTTGAATCAGGAGTCCCGGTCATGAGCAGCATCCACCACGGCGCGCACGAATCCGACGAGCAACCGGTCAGTACGGTCGACTCAGCAAACCCTGCCACGTCTACAAGCCTGTCCTGCTGTTCCGGCAAGACAACGAACGTCGGCGCGCACGAAGCGCATGGCCATCACCAACCCGATCACCCATACGGCAGCGGCCCGGCCGCCGTTGAAGTGAAGGACCCGGTCTGTGGCATGACGGTCGATCCGGCGACCGCCCGCTCGCATGTCCATGACGGGCAGACCTTCCATTTCTGCAGCCAGAGCTGCCTGACAAAGTTCGCCGCCGACCCCGGGAAGTATCAGGTGATCCGACCGACCACGCCGGCCACGCCGGCGGCGGCTGCCGGTGCGATCTACACCTGTCCGATGCACCCGGAAATCCGCCACCTGTCCCAAGTGCGGCATGGCGCTCGAACCGGAGATGCCGAGTCTGGAGGATGACAGCGACAACCCTGAACTGCGCGACTTCACGCGCCGTTTCTGGTGGACCCTGCCGCTGTCGGTGATCGTGATGGCACTGGCGATGGTCGGTCATCGCCTCGGACTGATGAGCGTCGCCACCCAGTCCTGGGTCGAACTGCTGCTGGCAACACCCGTGGTGTTCTGGGCCGGCTGGCCGTTCCTTGAACGCGGCGTACAGTCCATCGGCAACCGCAGCCCGAACATGTTCACCCTGATCGGCCTCGGCGTCACCGCGGCATACGTCTACAGCGTGGTGGCGACAATCGCGCCAGGAGTGTTCCCCGCGAGTTTCGCGGCTCATGGCCGGATCGGGGTGTACTTCGAGGCGGCGGCGATCATCGTGTCGCTGACCTTGCTCGGCCAGATGCTCGAACTCAAGGCGCGTTCCCAGACGTCCGCGGCGATCCGTTCGCTGCTCGGCCTGTCACCGAAGACAGCGCGCCGCCAAAACGCGGACGGCAGTGAAACCGACGTCGCGCTCGACCAGGTGCAGGTCGGCGACCGCCTGCGCGTCCGGCCCGGTGAAAAGGTGCCGATCGACGG
>CAYPJK010000224.1:0-5609 GCA_964411025.1 uncultured Nevskia sp. | reverse complement strand
CGCCGTGCCCGGTGGCGACGGTGACCGCCGATGCCGGCACGCCCAGCGCGCCGGCCAGTCGCACCTCCACGGCCGCGCTGGCCCTGCCGCGCTCGGGCGCCGCCGTCACCGACAGTTTCAACGTGTCGCGCAGCCAGCGCCGGATGGCGTTGCGCGACGCGCCGGGGCTGACTTTGACTGCGAGGCGTGTTGTCATCGCCCGCCGCATCCGCGCCTGCGCACCCTGTTTTGTCGCTGTCGGAGCCGTTCCATGATGATCCCGAAACCCGTCCGTATCGGCGCCGTGCTGCTGCTCGTACTGGCCGGCTGCACCCAGGAAACCCAGAACCAGATCAGCCGCAGCCTGCAGAACTGGACCGGCACCAACGGCGTGCTGGAAATCTACGCCGGCGACAAGCTGGTGCGCCGCTTCATCGGCATCGACAAGCTGACCACCGCCAGCGGCACCGACGACGGCGGCGCGCGCGCCTATCGCTACGGGTACGGCGTGCTCGACGAAAACCTGAACCTGGCGCACGACGCCGACGAGAAGAAGGTCTACTTCGAGATCAGCGACTACGCAACGAACTACGTGTTCTTCGAGAACCCGCGCTGAACCACCACCGACCATGAACCGGAACGCGCTGATCATTGGCGGCACCCGCGGCATCGGCCTGGCGCTGGTCGAGGCGCTGCTGGCCGACCCGGCCTACCGGCATGTCGTCGCGGCCGGCCGCTCGGTCGACGACCACCCCGCGCTCGACCGCCTTGCCGCCCGTCACGGCGATCGCTGCGAACGGCTGGCGCTGGATCTTGCCGACGAGGCCAGCATCGCCGCTGCCGCCAGCGCGCTGCAGGCGCGCCGCCCGGCGCTGCACCTGCTGATCACCACCGCCGGACTGCTGCATGGCAACGGCCTGAACCCGGAACGACGGCTGGCCGAGATCCGGCCGGAGCACCTGCTGGCGAGCTACGCGGTCAACGCGATCGGCCCGATCCTGATCGCCAAGCATTTCAACGGCCTGCTCGCGCACGGCGAGCGCGCGGTGCTGGCCACGCTGTCGG
This sequence comes from uncultured Nevskia sp., assembly GCA_964411025.1. GTDB lineage: Bacteria > Pseudomonadota > Gammaproteobacteria > Nevskiales > Nevskiaceae > Nevskia. The sequence goes on along the minus strand of CAYPJK010000224.1, from coordinate 4,565 downwards.
CGCGGGTCGGTTCGATCGGCGACAACCGACTCGGCGGCTGGTACGCCTACCGGGCTGCCAAGGCTGCGCAGAACCAGCTGATGCACACCGCCGCGATCGAACTGGCACGCCGGGCACGCGAGCTGATCGTGGTGTCGCTGCATCCGGGCACCGTGGGAACCGACCTGTCGGCACCGTTCCGGGGCAACGTTGCTGCCGAAAAGCTGTTCACGCCGGCGTACGCAGCCGAGCGCCTGCTGGCGGTCATCGCCGGCCTGGGCCGCGAATCGAGCGGCCGCTTCTACGCCTGGGACGGCAGCGAGATTCCCTGGTAGGCGCGGATCACCTACTGGCTCAGGCCAGTACGCCGCCGATGATCGCGCCGAGCAGCCGCGCGCCGGCGTCGATGAAAGCGATCAGCAGGCCGCCAAGACCGGCGATGAAGCCGACCACGATCATGCCGGTCAGCATCGTGCCGAACGCGGCGAACAGCACGCCGAACAGGATCGACGACACCAGCCACGCTGCCAGCGCCGACCCGACACCGCCGGCGACCTTGCCGCCGACCACGCCACTGATGAAGCCGCCGACACCCGGCAGCCAGAACAGCAGCACCGAGATCACGATCATCCAGATGCTGCCGGACAGCACGCTGCCGCCCTGGCGTCCGTTTGAATTGCCGTTGCTCATGCCGGTCACCGTCCCTGCCGTGCGTCGCGATGCGCGACCAGAGAAGAGCATGCCGCCGAAAGCCGTGAATTCAAGCGCACCGGGCCTGCCACGACCCGCCAGCATGATTCCGATACCATTCGCGCTCATTTTTCCCCCACCGGTACTCGTCATGCAGATCGCCGACCGCTGTGTCGCCTACTTCCACTACACGCTGACCAATGATGCCGGCGAAGTCCTCGACAGCTCGGAGGGTCGCGATGCGCTGCCGTACCTGCATGGCAAGGGCAATATCGTGCCGGGCCTCGAAAAGGCGCTGGCCGGGAAGTCGGTCGGCGACAAGCTGAACGTCACCGTGAGCCCGGAAGAGGGCTACGGCGCCCACAACCCGCAGCTGGTGCAGAAGGTGCCGAAGGCGGCGTTCCAGGGTGTGGACAAGCTGGAACCGGGCATGCAGTTCCAGGCCGAAAGCAACATGGGCCCAGTCAGCGTCGTGGTGACCGCCGTCGAAGGCGACACCGTGACCGTTGACGGCAACCATCCGCTGGCCGGCGAAACGCTGCACTTCGCGGTGGAAATCACCCAGGTGCGCGAAGCCTCGGTCGAGGAAGTGCTGCACGGCCACGTGCACGGCGCCGGCGGTCATCACCACTAAGCGCTGACCGTCTGCAGCCCGCCCGCGTCACCGGCCGGGTGCCGCGGGCTTTTTCATGCCTGGTCGAGGCCCACCGATGTCTCAGCGGGCCGCCGTCGTTTCCGCTGCTGTCGCGGACGGCGCCAGATACCGGTCGAGGAAGGCCAGCAGGGTGTCGAAGTAGCGCTGCACGTTGGCTTCCTTGCGGAATCCGTGGCCTTCCTCGTCGATGATCAGCACCTCGTGCGGGTGCTGCTTCTTTTCCAGTGCCGCGCGCAGCAGCCGGGCCTGCCCCACCGTCACCCGGCGATCCTCGCCGCCGTGGATGATCAGCACCGGCGCCTTCAGCGCCGAGAGCCGTTCGATCGGCGACGCCGCGCGGCGCGATTCGGCATCCGGCGCCACGGCATCCGTCAGGTAACCGCGCCCCTGCCAGGAACTGCCGGTGTCGCTGTCCTTCAGATGCTTGTTGAGGTCGTAGACGCCGGCCGCGCCGATGGCGCAGCGATACAGGTCCGGCTCGCGTACCGCGCTCATCAGCGCCGCATAGCCCCCATAGCTCCAGCCGCCGATGCAGATCCGGCCGCCATCGACGACGCCGGACGCAACGGTCGCTTTCACCGCATCGGTCAGGTCATCGATCATCGTCGTGCCCCAGGCCCGCTTGCCGGCTTCAACGAACGCCGGCCCGTAGCCGCCAGAGCCGCGAAAATTGACCTGCAGCACCGCGTAGCCGCGGGTGGCCAGCAGTTGGGGCAAGCGATCGAAAGTCCAGTCGTCGCGTTCCCAGAACGGGCCGCCGTGCGGCCAGACCACCAGCGGCAGCGACTTGGCCTCGCGGCCAGGCGGCAGGGTCAGATAGGCCTGCAGCGGCGTGCCATCGCGCGCCTTGAGCACCAGCGGCCGCCGTTCGCCCATCCATTCCGGGTCCAGCCATTCCTGCTGCCCAAGTAGATAGTCGATTTTCTTGTCGACGGTGTTGAACAGGTACCAATCGCCCGGGCTGCGGTCGTCGTCAACGCGAAGCAGCACGATGCGCCCGTCGGTCGTCGAAGACTGCGGATAAACGCGCTTGTTCGGGAAAGCATCGAGTGCCAGTTTCAGCAACTCGCGATCCGGGTGGCCGCTGGGGAACACCACCGTTTCGCTGCGCCCGGGCTCGGTCACGACAGCGATCGGCTCGCGACTACCGTCGAAGGCTCTGATCAAGGCCCCGGCAGCATGTATCGGATCGCAACTCAGGCTTTCGACGACGCCGGTGGCAAGCGTCTGCCGATCCACGCACCACGGCCCACCGTTGCGACTGACGTATCGGTACAGGACCCGGCCGTCCTTCGACAACGCAACCGGCAGCACCGTCGCACCGGGCTCTTCGGGCATCGGCGTCCAGGTGCCATCGAGTTCGCGACGCCAGCTCTTTTCCTTGAAGATGGATGATTCCAGCCTGACGTTGACGTAACGCACTTTCCCCTCGGCGTCGCGCAGGAATTTCGGCGTTCCATATTCCGGCGCCACGGCCAATTCCGTCATATGGTCGGAGCGAATGTTGAAACGCTGCAGCGTCTGGTAGGAGCGCGCTCGGTCCGTGCGGCCGGTCACGAGCAGGATGTTTTCCGGATCATTCGGCAGCGGATCGGCGATCGACGCGTACACCGCCGACCGCGCATCGACGCCCAGCATGTAGGCCGAGCTGCCGTCGTACCGGAACGAAAACAGGTCGCCGGTGGCAGCGGCCGCTTCAATCGGTCCGGCTTGGACCCCAATCTCGGCCACCAGACGATCCGGGCCGCTCCAATGCACATCGACGATCGACTTGTACAGATCCAGACGGATCGCCCCCAGCAGCTTCAAGTCCGGAACGGAGAACATCGCCACGCGGGCACCTTCGGGGTCGTGATAGCGCACGGCGATCCGCGTGCCATCCGGCGACAGCTTGAGGTCACGGATGCCGGGGTCGCGCGCCCAGACGGACGTCGGCGGGCTGCTCTGCTGGGCTTTGATGGGCGGTGCATCCGCCGCTGGCGCCGCGCGCGAGGACAGCAGCATGGCCAGCGCAATCCAGCACCGTGGCACGACCAGCAGGGGGGATCGCAGAATCATGGACATCGTGTTGCACTCGAAGAGGCGCTCGGACCGCTACAGTGCCGAAAGCCGACGATCAATGAGCTTGCGGGTGGCGCTGCGGACGTGACAGACCGCACATCCCGCCAAGCGCCGCCCTTATTTCCGGAAACCGCCATGTCACTGACCCGCTTCCTGCCTGCATTTCAGCTACTCATCGTGCTGGTCGCAACTCCCAGCCTTCACGCAGGAGCCGCTGCCGTCCCCACGCTGGAAGCCGTGATCGCCGCGCCGCACCGCACGCCGGAGTTCGTGGCGCGCGATGTCTGGCGGCATCCGCTGGAAACACTGCACTTCTTCGGCGTGAAGCCGACCGATACGGTGGTCGAGATCTGGCCGGGCGGCGGCGGCTGGTATACCGAAATCCTGTCGCCGTACCTGCGCGAGCGCGGCCGCTATGTGGCGGCGATCCAGCCGGTGAGCCTGCCGCAGACCGACGACTACGCGCGCCGGGGTGCCGAGCGCTTCCGCGCCAAGCTGGCGTCGAATCCGGCGGTCTACGATCGCACCGAGATCGCCGAGTTTCGGCCGCCGGAGCGCGCCGACACCGTGCCTGCCGGCACGGCGGATGTGGTGCTGACCTTCCGCAATGTCCACAACTGGATGGAGGGCGGCTACGAAGCCGCGGCCTTCGAGGCCTTCTTCGCGATGCTCAAGCCCGGCGGCACGCTTGGGGTCGTCGAACATCGCGCCGCACCTGGCACCAGTCGCGAACAATCGATTGTCAGCGGCTACGTCACCGAGGCTTACATCCGCGCGCTGGCCTACTCGGCGGGCTTCAAGCTCGCCGCGACGTCGCCGATCAACAACAATCCGAACGACACCAAGAACCATCCGGAAGGTGTCTGGACCCTGCCGCCGGTCCTGCGGCTGAAGGACAAGGATCGCGACAAGTACCTGGCCATCGGCGAATCGGACCGGATGACCTTCAAGTTCGTGAAGCCGGCGCGCTGAAGCCGCGACCGCCCGGGAGACTGCCCGGGCGGTCGACGCCGGCGGGCAGTCCTCAGTCTTCCGGCTCGTAGGCCAGGTTCGGCGCCAGCCACTTTTCGGCTTCGGCCAGGGTCCAGCCCTTGCGCCGCGCGTAGTCGACTACCTGATCCTTCTGGATGCGGCCAACGATGAAGTACTGCGCTTCCGGATGCGCGAAGTACCAGCCGGA
>CAYPJK010000223.1:0-5644 GCA_964411025.1 uncultured Nevskia sp. | reverse complement strand
CGCCGCAGCGCATCGCCCAGGAGCTGACGACCCGCTTCGGCGGCATCGACATCGTCGTCAACAACGCCGGCATCACCCGCGACAAGATGCTGAAGAACATGGCGCCGCACCTCTGGGACATGGTGCTGGACGTCAACTTCGGCGCCATCCTGCGCATCAACGACGCGCTACTGGCGCACGGCCTGAACGATGGCGCGCGGATGGTCTGCATCTCCTCCATCGGCGGCATCGCCGGCAATGCCGGGCAGACCAATTACGGCGCCACCAAGGCGGGCGTGATGGGCTATGTCGAAGCGATGGCGCCGGTGATGGCAAGGCGTGGCGGGGCGATCAATGCCGTCGCGCCAGGCTTCATCGAGACCGCGATGACCGCGCAGATGCCGACCGGGCCGCGCGAAGTTGGCCGTCGCCTCGCCAGCCTCGGCCAGGGGGGATTGCCGATTGACATTGCCGAAGCGGTGACTTTCCTGGCCAGTCCGCTCGCGAGTGCGGTCAACGGGCGTACGCTTCGCGTTTGCGGACAGAATTTTGTCGGCGCCTGAACCGTATTCCGGAAACTCGATGTCCCTACCCAAGCTGATCGCGACGGCGAAGCTGCCGACGCCGTTTGCCGTTTTCACGATGCGCGCCTATCGCTCGGCGGATGGCAAGGAGCATCTGGCGCTGACGCTCGGCGACCTCGCCGCCGAAGGCCCGCCGCCACTGGTGCGCGTGCATTCGGAATGTCTGACCGGCGACGCGCTGTTCAGCTTGCGCTGCGACTGCGGCTTCCAGCTGAACGCGGCGCTGGAAAAGATCGCCAGCGAACGGCGTGGCGTGCTGCTCTACCTGCGCCAGGAAGGGCGCGGGATCGGGCTTGCCAACAAGGTGCGCGCCTACGCGCTGCAGGACCAGGGCGCCGACACCGTCGACGCCAATCACCAGCTCGGCTTTCCGGCCGATGACCGCGATTACGGGCTGGCCGTGGCGATGCTGCGCGACATCGGCCTGTGCCGGATCCGGCTGATGACCAACAACCCGGCAAAGCTCGATGCTCTGGTGCGCGACGGCGTCGAGGTCACCGAACGGGTGGCCATCGAACGCGGCCGCAACCCGTACAACGCCGAATACCTCGACACCAAGATGACCCGCATGGGCCATCTGATCGGAGCACGGGGCGAGTCGTGAACGAACCGCCGTCGCCGCTGGTGCCGGTGCCGCCGCCGCCCGAGGCCGCCTCGGCCCCGGCCGGCCGGACCGTCGCCAGAGTGCGCGGCGTGGTGCGGGAAATCGCGACGCTGGGCGTCTCCACGGTCCGCCTGACGCGCGGGCTGGTGCCGTTGCTGGCACTGATCACCGACGAGCAGGACAGTTCGCGAGAGGATCTCGAACAGGCGATCGACACACTGTTCTCGGCGCTCTACCGGCATCCGCTGCTGCGACACACCGGCCGTCTGACCCAGGCGCTGCGCCGGCGCAAGCTGATTCCGGACGAGCAGTCGACCGAGGACCTGATCCGTTTCGTCGTCGAGCAGGCTGTCGCCCGCAGCCCGATGCCGGTGCCGGAAGCGCTGGTCAACGAGTTCTGGAACTTTTTCAACGAGCTGTTCGAAGCGCCGGAGCTGAAGGGTCTCGGCGAACTGACCCTGGACATGGTCCGGCTGGTGGTGCGCTCCTACGAGCCGCTGCTACTGGAGATCGTCAACCTGCTGAAGGCTGGCCGGCGCTTCAACCAGTGGCAGCTCAACGAACTGCTGAAGCGCGCTGCGCAGATCAAGACCGACGCCGGCATCGTGCGCCGGCAGATCCGGGCGCTGCGCTACATCAAGCCGTTCTTCGCCGTCGATCCGAAGGACTACAAGGCGCAGGCGAGGATCATCGCCCAGATGGTCAACGAGTTCGGCCCGTTCTTCGTCAAGATGGCCCAGGTGGCTGCCGCCAATGCCGACTTCCTGCCCGAGGAAATCGCCCGCGAGCTGAGCGTGTTCCACGAAGACGTGGCGCCGATGACCGCCGAGGAAGTGCGCGCCGCGTTCATCGAGTGCTACGGCAAGCCGCCGGAGAAGTTCTACCTCGGCTTCGAAGCGGACAAGCCGCTGAAGTCCGGCTCGATCGGCTCGGTCTACATGGCCAAGAAGCCGTTCTACGAGAACAACCGCGAAGTGCTGCGCCCGGTGATCATCAAGGTCGGCCGCCACAACATCGACCGCGAGTTCGAGATCGGCAAGCTGGTGCTGGGGCTGGCGATCATGTCGACCCAGTACTGGGCGCCGCACTCGCGGCTGGCGCCGTTCCTGCGCGCGATGCAGGAGCAGGTCGACGAATTCGTTGCCGGCTTCGTCGAGGAACTGGATTTCGAGGCGGAAGCCGCCAACCACCAGCGCTTCTACCAGCGGTCCTTGCGCGGCAACCTGTTCCGGGTGCCGGAGCTGTACGGCGCTTCGCGGCGGATTCTGGAAATGGAATTCCTCGGCGATGCCGTCAGCCTGACCAAGGCGCTGTCGCGGCTGCCGCGCCGCAAACGCCGGGAATTCCAGAACAAGGTCGTCGAGCAGCTCAGCGCCACCGTGCTGTTTCACGCCTTCGCGTACCGCGAGATGCACGGCGACCTGCACCCCGGCAACCTGATGATCGACGCCCAGGGCCGGCTGAACCTGATCGACTGGGGCAACGTCGTCGACCTCAACGGCAAGTGGCGGCCCGTGTGGGATTACCTGGCGGGCTGCATCCTCGCCGATACCGACCTGCTGACCGATGCGCTGATCCGCATTTCCACGCAGCCCGAGGAAAATGCTGCGCGCCGCGACCTGATCCGGCAGCTGCTCGACGACACCCTTCGCAAGAAGGATGTCGCGCCGCTGACCCGGCGCAGCTTCATCCGCGAACTGCGTCGTGGCGGCATGGCCGGGCTGCACCGTCGGGGCCAGACGGTGCTGCAGCTGATGGCCAACACCCAGCAGGCGGGCCTGGTGCTGCAGCGTGACTACCTGCACCTGTCGCGTTCGCTGATGGCGCTCGCCGGCAGCTACGGCAGCCTCTACGAAGGCGATCGCCGTGCACTGCTGTTCGGCGATCTGGCGAGGATGATGGCGCGCCTGCCGCTGACCCTGGGCCGTGATTATCTCGGCCATGAATGGCGGGCGCTGCAGGATCGCTTCGGCCGCCGCGAACGCCGCCCGACCGCCGTGCCAGTGCCGATGATGAAGGCGCTGCCCCACCATTCCGGCCCACCGCCCGGCGTGCTGCCGGCCGGTTCCTGAGCCGGCTGCCTGAATGAATCTCCCGACGTCGCTTTGAACGAGTTCCGATGAAAGGCTACCGACTGGCGCGCAAGGCTCTGTTCACGCTCGATGCCGAGCGCTCCCACGAACTGACGATGGCCTGGCTGTCGCGGTATCCCGCGTCCGGCAGCCTGTTTGCCAGCCGGCCGGTCGACGATCCGGTGCGGCTGATGGGCCTGCAGTTCCGCAACCGCGTCGGCCTGGCCGCCGGGCTCGACAAGAACGGCGAGGCGATCGAAGCCTTCGATCGCATGGGCTTCGGCTTCATCGAGGTCGGCACCGTGACGCCCCGGCCGCAGCGCGGCAATGACCGGCCGCGGATGTTCCGCATCCCGTCGGAAAAGGCGCTGATCAACCGCCTCGGCTTCAACAACCAGGGCGTCGATGCGCTGGTCAAGCGCGCCGCCTGCGTGCGCCGCCGCGCCGTGCTCGGCATCAACATCGGCAAGAACGCCGACACGCCGATGGAGCAGGCGGAGCTTGACTACCTGGCCTGCCTGCACAAGGTCTACGCGGTGGCCGACTACATCACCGTCAACATTTCCTCGCCGAACACCAAGAACCTGCGCGACCTGCAGCAGGCCGGCCGCTTCGATTCGCTGCTGGCCTCGCTCGCCGATGCCCGCGAAACGCTGAGCGCCCGCTACGGCGCGCGCCGGCCGATCCTGGTCAAGATCGCCCCGGACATCGACGACGAAGGCCTGGCCAGCATCGCCGACGCGGCCCGCAAGCACGGCATCGACGGCCTGATCGCCACCAACACCACGGTGTCGCGCGACGCGGTGGCGGGCCTGCCGCACGCCCACGAGACCGGCGGCCTGTCCGGCGCGCCGCTGCTGGGCGCTTCCAATGCGATCCTGGCCAAGCTGCGCGAACGGGTCGGCCCGGACTTCCCGTTGATTGGCGTCGGCGGCATCCAGTCGGGTGCCGATGCCGCCGCCAAGCGCGCGGCCGGCGCCGATCTCGTGCAGATCTACACCGGCCTGATCTACCGTGGCCCGGCGCTGGTCGGCGAGTGCGCGCGGGCCCTGCGCGGCACCGTGCCGGCGCTGCCGCACGTGGCCGATGCCCTTTCCTGATGCCGAACCCGCCCCTTTCGACGAGCGACATGACTGCCCGATTCCCGATGATCCGCGCTGCCTTGCTGGCCGCGACCCTGATGGCCTCCGACGCGATGGCGCTTGCCGTCGACGACGACCGCGGCTACTACGTGGCCGGCTTCGGCAGCTACGAGCTGCCCGATTCCGGCCGCGATTCCGACAACGGCTACGGCTTTCAGGTCACGCTCGGCCGCGCGCTCGGCGCCAACAAGGCGCTGGAGCTGTCGTTCCTGAACCTGCGCCGCGACCGCAACATCGACGGCCGCCCCGATTACCAGCGCGCGCTGTCGCTCGACTACGTGCGCGACTTCGGCCTGCAGCGCTTCCAGTCCGCGCTGCTGCCGGACGTCAAGCCGTACCTGCTCGGCTCGATCGGCGGCGTGCTGGAAGACGTGCGCGGTGACAGCCACCTGCACCCGGCACTGAACCTCGGCGCCGGCCTGCTGTTCCCGCTGCGCATCGGCATCTGGGACTGGGGCTGGGGGCTTCGGACCGAGGTCAAGGGCCTCATCCAGTACAACGATCGCAAGTCGGAACCGGCGAACGACGACTTCCTGGCCGACCTGCGCTTCCAGATCGGTCTGCACATTCCGCTGCGCTGGCAGACGCCGTCGCCGGCCGTGTCGCCGCCCAGCCGCGAATGCGCGCTGTCTGCCGTCGATCCGGTGACCGGCCGGCGCGACTGCCTGAATGACGGCGACCGCGACGGCATCGCCGATGACGTCGACGCCTGCCCCGATACCGCCAGCGGCGATCGTGTCGACGATCGCGGCTGCAGCCTGACGACGACCGGCGATGCCGATGCCGACGGCGTCGCCGACGGCGCCGACGCCTGCTCGAACACCGCCACCGGCCTGCAGGTGGACGCCAGCGGCTGCGCGGTCGAGCAGACCCTGAGCCTGCAGGCAGTCAGCTTTGAATCCGGCTCGGCGGTGCTGACCGGCGTGGCCACCGGCGTGCTCGACGGCATCGCCGCGACGCTTAATCACCAGGACAACCTGCGGCTGGAGATCGCCGGCCACACCGACGACACCGCCTCGGCGGCGTACAACCTGACGCTGTCCGAGCTGCGGGCCGAAGCGGTACGCCAGTACCTGATCGCGCGCGGCATCGACGGCGAGCGGCTGAGTACTCGCGGCTACGGCGAAACCCGGCCGGTGGCCGCCAACGACAGCGATGCCAACCGGGCGCTGAACCGCCGGGTCGATTTCAAGCTGCTGATCAACGCTGCCGCGCCGTCGCCATGACGGTCGAATCGCCCTGCGTCGGCATCTGCGCGCTCAA
>CAYPJK010000222.1:0-5644 GCA_964411025.1 uncultured Nevskia sp. | reverse complement strand
GGCAAGGGCCAGTGGTGCCACAAGAACGCCGCCGGCAACGAGCAGTGCCTGTCGCTGCCGGCGATCGAGGAGATCGTCAACAACCTCGACGGCAAGCGCACGCCGGCGGAGATCGCCGAAGCCTGGGCCGGCTGGCACGCCACGGCCAAGCCGATCCGCGACGAGTATCAGAACTTCGTCGGCCTCTACAACGGCGCAGCCAAGGAATCCGGCTATGCCGATGCCGGCGAATGGTGGCGCGGCGGCTATGACATGAGCCCGGCCGAGTTCTCGGCCGAGACCGAGCGGCTCTGGGGCCAGGTGAAGCCGCTGTACGACGCGCTGCACTGCCATGTGCGGGCCAAGCTCAACGCCAAGTACGGCGACGCCGTGGTGCCGAAGGCGGGGCCGATCCCGGCGCATCTGCTGGGCAACATGTGGGCGCAGCAGTGGGGCAACCTGTATCCGCTGGTCGAGCCGTACAAGGGGGTCTCGGATCTCGATGTCAGCGCGGTGCTGAAGGTGCAGCGCGATGCCGAATACAAGACGCTGCTCGCCGGCTACAAGGGCAAGCCGTCGGCCGTGGAACTGGCCGACCTGTCGCACAAGGCCGATGCCCTGTTCGCCGAGAAGATGACCCGCACTGCCGAGGATTTCTACACATCGCTGGGCATGCCGAAGCTGCCGGATTCTTTCTGGACCAAGTCGATGCTGGTCAAGCCGCGCGACCGCGAGGTGGTCTGCCACGCCTCCGCCTGGCCGATGGACGGCGAGAGCGATGTCCGCATCAAGCAGTGCATCCAGCCGGATGAGGAATCGCTGACCACGATCCATCACGAACTCGGCCACATCTACTACTACCTGCTCTACAAGGATCAGCCGACCGTGTTCCAGGGCGGCGCCCACGACGGCTTCCACGAAGCAATCGGCGACACCGTGACCTTGTCGCTGACGCCGAGCCACCTGCAGAAGATCGGCCTCGTCAAGGACGCCAAGGCCGACCAGAAGGCCGTGATCAACTCGCAGATGAAGCTGGCGCTCGACAAGATCACCTTCCTGCCGTGGGGCAAGCTGGTGGATCAGTGGCGCTGGAAGGTGTTCTCCGGCGAAGTGGCCCCGGCCGACTACAACAAGGCCTGGTGGAAGCTGCGCGAGGAATATCAGGGCGTGGCCCCGCCGCTGGCGCGCACCGAAGACGACTTCGATCCGGGTGCCAAGTACCACATCCCCGGCAACACGCCGTACACGCGCTACTTCCTGAGCTTTGTCGTGCAGTTCCAGTTCCACAAGGCGCTGTGCGAGGCGGCCGGCTTCACTGGCCCGCTGCACGAGTGCGACATCTACGGCAACAAGGCTGCCGGCGAGAAGTTCATGGCGATGCTGGCGGCCGGCCAGAGCCGGCCGTGGCCGGAAACGCTGGAAAAGCTGACCGGCACGCGGCAGATGGACGCCTCGGCGATCCTCGAATACTTCGCGCCGCTGAAGGCCTACCTGGAACAGCAGAACCAGGGCCAGAGCTGCGGCTGGAGCCTGCCGGCCGATCCGATGGCGGCGGCGTCCGGTTCGTAGCCGTCATCCCGTCGTCATTCCGGCCGTGGCCGGAGTGACGACGGGCGGCGATCTCGTTGCGCGTCCACAGGGAACAGACCGATGAAAACGCTGCTGAAGGTCATCGCCAGCCTGGTGCTGGTCGTCGTGCTCGGTGCCGGCCTGTGGATCGCCAACGTCGGCTGGTTCAAGCCGTACTCGATCGACCGTTTCTACGACCGGGTATTCGTGCGCTTGCTGCTGGAAAGCCCGGAGCTGGTCACCAGCCTGGCGCCGCACCCACTCGGCATCCGCTATTTCGATCGTCGCCTGAGCGATGCCTCGGTGGCCGCGCAGCAGAAGCAGGCAGCGTTCATGAAGCGCGAGCTCGACGTCCTGCACACCTATGACCGGGCCAAGCTCGACGAAGGCCGACAGCTGTCCTACGACATCCTCGAGAACTTCCTCGCCACCTCGGTGGCCGGCGAGCCGTGGATGTTCCACAGCTATCCGCTGAACCCGACGGCCGGCGAGCAGAGCGAGCTGCCGAGCTTTCTGCTCGGCCAGCATCCGATCGACTCGGAAGCCGATGTCGACAGCTTCCTGAGCCGCCTCGACCAGTTCGGCACCCGGTTCGACCAGATTTTCGAAGGCCAGCAGCTGCGCGAGGCGCGCGGCATCCGGCCGCCGAAATTCGTGGTCGACAAGACGCTGAAGCAGATGCGCGAGTTCATCGCCAAAAGGCCGGAAGAGAACGTGCTGTACACCGGCCTCGCCGAGAAGCTCGCCAGGCTCGGCGATGTCGACGAGGCCACGCGCAAGCGGCTGCTGGCGCGCACTGCCGCGAGCATCAACAACATCGTCTATCCGGCCTATGGCCGGCTGATCGAGAACTTCGAGGCGCTGGCGGCGAAGGTCACCGACAACAACGGCGTCTGGGCGCTGCCCGATGGCGCTGCCTACTACGCCTGGTGCGTGCGCCAGCAGACCACCTCCACGCTGTCGCCGGACGAGATCCACGCCATCGGCCTGGCCGAAGTCGCACGCATTGAAAGCGAGATGAACACGCTGCTGGTCGCGCAGGGCTACAGCGCAGGCAGCGTCGGCGCGCGGGTGGCGGCGCTGGCCCAGGAGGCGCGCTTCAAGTACGACGCCAGCGCCCCCGGCGTGCGTGAACAGGTGCTGGCCGACTACCAGAAGATCATCGACGAGATCGACGCCGGCCTGGGGCCGTACTTCGACGTGCGGCCGAAGCTCGGCGTGCAGGTCAAGGCGATTCCGGCGTTCAAGGAAGCCTCCGCGCCCGGCGCCTACTACGAGCCCGGCGCGCTCGATGGCTCGCGACCCGGCGTGTTCTTCGCGAATCTGCGCAAGGTCGACGAGATCAGCCGCTACGGCATGCGCACCCTGGCCTACCACGAGGCGATTCCCGGCCATCACTTCCAGATCGCGATCGCGCAGGAGCTGAAGGATGTGCCGGTGTTCCGCACCGTGCTGCCGTTCAATGCCTATGCCGAAGGCTGGGCGCTGTACGCCGAGCGGCTGGCCTGGGAACTGGGCTACGAGAAGGACCCGTTCGACAACCTCGGACGCCTGCAGGCCGAGATGTTCCGCGCGGTGCGGCTGGTGGTCGACACTGGCATGCACCAGAAGCGCTGGAGCCGCGAGCAGGCGCTGGCCTACCTGATCGACAAGACCGGCATGGCCGAGGTCGAGGCGACGGCCGAGATCGAGCGCTATCTGGTCTGGCCGGGCCAGGCGCTCGGCTACAAGCTCGGCATGCTGAAGATCCTCGAGTTGCGCGAGCGGGCCAAGACCCAGCTTGGCGAGCAGTTCGATCTCAAGGAATTCCACCGCGTGGTGCTGACGCCGGGCTCGATGCCGCTGCCGGTGCTGGAAGCCGTGGTCGATCGCTGGCTGGCCAGCAAGGCGGCGCGCCGCTGACGCGCGGCCGGGCCGGCCGCGCAGGCCGATCTGCAATCCGGCTCGCGTAGACTCGAAAGCGTCCGCCTTCCGGAGAGCACCGCCATGTCCTACTTCGCGCTTGCCTTGCTCGCGTTCGCCCTGGTCACCGTCTACAAGGGCGTGGTCACCGTGCCGCAGGGCACCGAGTACACGATCGAGCGGTTCGGGAAGTACCGGGCCACGTTCACCCCGGGCCTGCACTGGCTGGTGCCGTATGTCGATCGCGTCGGCCGGCGGCTGTCGATGATGGAGCAGGTGCTCGACGTGCCGAGCCAGGAAGTCATCACCAAGGACAACGCGATGGTCGGCGTCGACGGCGTGGTGTTCTTCCAGGTGCTGGATGCCGCCCGCGCCGCCTACGAAGTGCAGAACCTGCAATACGCGATCCTGAACCTGACGCAGACCAACCTGCGCACAGTGATGGGCTCGATGGATCTCGACGAACTGTTGAGCCAGCGCGACCACATCAATACCCGGCTGCTGGCGGTCGTCGACCAGGCGACCAGCCCCTGGGGCATCAAGGTCACCCGCATCGAGATCAAGGACATCCAGCCGCCGCGCGATCTGGTGGATTCGATGGCCCGGCAGATGAAGGCCGAGCGCGAGAAGCGCGCCCAGATCCTGGAGGCCGAAGGGGCCCGGGCAGCGGCGATCCTCAAGGCCGAAGGCGAGCGGCAATCGAAGATCCTGCAGGCCGAGGGCGAGAAGCAGCAGGCGATCCTGGATGCCGAGGGCCGCAAGGAAGCCGCGTTCCGCGATGCCGAAGCCCGCGAGCGGCAGGCCGAAGCGGAAGCCAATGCCACCGCCAGCGTGTCGGCCGCGATCGCCCAGGGCAACGTGCAGGCGATCAACTACTTCGTCGCCACCCGCTACATCGAGGCGCTGAAGGACATCGCCACCAGCAGCAACCAGAAGCTGGTGTTCATGCCGCTGGAAGCCGCGAGCGTGATCGGCGCGATCGGCGGCATCGCCGAGCTGGCCGGCAAGGCCACGGGCGCGCAGGCGCCGTCGCGCTAGTCGCCCGAAGCCGATCATGGACAGCCTGCTGAACGACGGCTTCATCTTCTGGCACTGGTGGGTGCTGGGCCTGCTGCTGCTAGTGGCCGAGGTACTGACGCCGGGCACCTTTTTCATGTGGATCGGCGCGGCAGCGTTCGTCACCGGCTTCGCGGCCTGGGTGCTGCCGGGTCTGAGCTGGCCGGGCGAAATCGTGCTGTTCGCGCTGCTGTCGCTGGCGGCGGTGGCGGCCTGGTTCCGGTTCCGGCCGATGCGCCGCAGCGATGACGCCGACAACGGCCTCAACCAGCGCGGTCGGCAACTGGTCGGCCGGGAGCTGACCCTGGTGTCGGACATCGTCAACGGCATCGGCCAGGCCCGGCTCGACGACACCGTCTGGCGGGTCAGCGGTCCCGAGCTGGCCAGCGGAAGCCGGGTTCGCGTGATCGCCACCGACGGCGCGACCCTGAAGGTCAAGCCGGTTTCCCATCACGGCCACACGGGGTCTGCGCATTAACACGCCGTCCGAAGACCAGATCCACGAAGCGGCCGAGTCCGCGCCACCCGGCGAGGCGCGGGTGCGCGCCGTGGTCCGCGAAGCCACCCACAACCTGTACAGCTTCGGCGAGGAACTGGCCCACAGCCTCACCCACGGTCTCGGCGCGGTGCTGGCGATCATCGGCCTTTGCGTGCTGGTGGCGAGGGCGGTGCTCTACGGCGGCTCCCGCGAGCTGCTGGCCGGGTCGATCTTCGGCGCTTCGCTGATCCTGATGTACGCGGCATCGACGCTGTTCCATTCGATTCCGCTGCCGCGCCCGAAGCACATCTTCCGGGTCATCGACCACTGCCTGATCTATGTGCTGATCGCCGGCACCTACACGCCGTTCACCTTGATCGCGCTGGCCGGCAGCCCCTGGGGCATGCGCCTGTTCGTGTTCACCTGGGGGCTGGCGGCGGTCGGCATCCTGTTCAAGATCTTCACCACCGGTCGCTTCGAGTGGCTGTCGCTCGGTGTCTACCTGGCGATGGGCTGGTGCGGCGTGGTCGCCGGCAGCGAGATCATGGCGGCCGTGCCGCCGGCGGGCCTGTGGCTGCTGCTGGCCGGCGGGCTGTCGTACACCTTCGGCACGCTGTTCTACGCCTCCACGCGGCTGCGCTACCACCACGCGATCTGGCA
>CAYPJK010000221.1:0-5674 GCA_964411025.1 uncultured Nevskia sp. | reverse complement strand
TGCGCAGCGCCTGCATCGTTTTGTCGGCTGGCTGCAGCAGCTGGAAATGGAATCGAACGGCAAGGGCGTCGATCGCGATGGCCAGCCGGTCGATTACCCGACCACGCCGGTTGTCTGGGGCGATGTCGGCAGCAATGCCCAGCACGCCTTTTTCCAGCTGCTGCATCAGGGCCCGGCGCTCAACCCGGTCGATTTCATCCTGCCGCTCGAGGCCATACACGGCTACCCGGACCAGCAGCAGCTGCTGATCGCCAACTGCCTCGCGCAGAGCGCGGCGCTCATGCGGGGCAAGAACGCCGAGCAGGTCCGTGCCGAGCTGGTCGCCCAGGGATTGGGCGGAGAGACGCTGGAAGCGGCGATCCCGCATCGCGTGTTCACCGGCAACCGGCCGTCGAGCACGCTGCTGCTGCCCCGGCTCGATGCCTTCCACCTGGGTGCGCTGTGCGCGCTGTACGAGCACCGCACCTTCGCGCTCAGCGTGCTGTGGAACATCAATGCCTTTGACCAGTGGGGCGTGGAATTGGGCAAGCAGCTGGCGCGCGATGTCGTGGCCGCGCAGGCGAATCCGGCGGCCGCCGGCACGCTCGATCCCTCGACCCTGCAGCTGCTGGAGCGTGCCCGTGCCCTTTGATCGTCGGCTGATGACGATGGTGGCCGCTGCGCTGATCACGGCCTGCGCGCCGCAGGTGACGCTGCGGGTGCAGGATTTCGGTTCCGGCGACGAGCGGCTGGAGCTGTCGAAGACGGCATTCTTTCCGTCGACAGACCGGGGTTCGGCCGCCGCCGCGCTGGCGACGCTGCTGTACACCGATGGCCTGACCACTGTCGGCACCGGCCAGGTCGCGCCGCTGCTGGGCAAGCAGACGCCGGTGCCGGCGTTGCGCGCGGAAATGCTCGACCTGGCGCGCCGTTTCGGTCGCCTGCCGTTCGTGCTGCCGCCAACGCTGAACGCGGTGCTCGCCGAAGTGCGCAGCGGCCAGCCGGTGCTGGTGTTCCAGCAACTCGATGGCGGTCGCTATTCGGTGGTCGTCGGCGTCGATCCAATGGGTAACCGGATGATCCTGCGCAGCGGCAAGGACGGCCGGGTCTATCAGCCGGTGGACGAGTTCGTTCGCCGCTGGAAGGGCGGCGATGCCTGGGCAATGACGCTCAACGACGGCAACCGGGTCCCCGCCTCGGCCACGCAGGAGGCCTGGATTGCGGCCGGCGAGGCCGCGACCGCAGCCGGCTATCCGGAGCTTGCCGAAAAGGGGGCTGTTGCTGCCATCGCCCGCTGGCCCAACGCGGTGGTGCCGTGGGTGGCACTGGGCAACGCGCGCTACGCGATGAAGCAGTGGCAGACCGCGCAGGACGCCTATGTCGAAGCGCTCAAGCGCAAGCCGGAAAATCCGGTGGTGCGCAACAACCTGGCGCTGGTGCTGCTGGAGCGGCGCTGCATCTCGCTGGCCGAGGAACAGCTGCAGCGCGCGATCCGGGGTGAAACCGATCCCCGGCTGCTCGAGACCTACGACAACACGCGGGCGCTGATCAATCGCTACAGCGGCACGGCGATCTACTGTCCGCCGCCGGATGACGCGTCAGCGCCCATCGAATATGAGATTGCACCGTTGAATCCGGAAACGCCGCGCGCGCCTCCAGCGCCGCGACGAGCGCCGTCGCCGCCGAAGCGCTAGTGCCCGGATTGGCCAGCGCATTGCCGATCGCCACGGCCAGGTTGCGCAGCCAGCGCGCATAACCGGCGCGGCGCAGCGCCATGCCTTCGGTGCGCTGCAGGTAGTCGGCTTCGGTCCACGCAAACAGATCGACGAGGCGCGCGCTGTCGAGTCCGTGGCGCGGCGCAAAGTCCGGCGTCGCGTCGATCTTCGCGTAGCGATTCCACGGGCAGGCCAGCTGGCAGTCGTCGCAACCGAAGATGCGGTTGCCGATCAGCGGCCGCAGGTCTTCCGGGATGTCGCCGTGGTGCTCGATGGTCAGGTAGGAAATGCAGCGCCGCGCATCGAGCTGAAACGGCGCGGTGATCGCCTGCGTCGGGCAGATGTCCATGCAGGCCGTGCAGCTGCCGCAGCGCGATGTCACCGGCTCGGCGGCGGTGGCCGCGATCGGCAAGTCGGTGCAGATCTCGCCGAGGAAAAACCAGGAACCGGCGTCGCGGTTCAGCACCAGCGTGTGCTTGCCGATCCAGCCCAGACCGGCATTGCGGGCCAGCGCCTTTTCCAGCAGCGGGGCGCTGTCGGCGAACACCCGGTAGCCGTGCGGGGCGATCTCCTCGGCCAGCCGTTCGGCCAGTTTCTTGAGCCGCTGCCGCATCAGCTTGTGATAGTCGCGGCCCAGCGCGTAGCGCGAGATGTAGGCGGCTTCCGGATCGGCCAGCAAGGCCTCGGCATCTGCGGCGGACGGGCGATAGTCGAGCCGCGCGCTGATCACCGTCACCGTGCCCGGCTGCAGCCGGGCCGGATCGGCGCGCAGGGCGGCGTGCTCGGCCATCCAGGCCATGCCGCCGTGCCGGCCTTCGGCGAGCCAGCGCTGCAGGTGGGCGTGGTCCTCGTCGAGCGCCTGCGTGGCGATCGCGGCATCGGCGAAGCCCAGCGACTGCGCCCAGCCGCGGATCAGTGCCGGCCAGTCGCGTGGCAGTGGCGGCAGGGCGGGAGAGGTCGACACTTATAATTCGTGGATGGACACCATCATCGCGCGATTGTATTCGGCGGCCTCCACCCGCGAGCTCGACCGGCGGGCAATCGAGGATTTCGGCATCGCCGGCCATGCGCTGATGCAGCGCGCCGCCCAGGCGGCGTGGACCGCCGCCCGCTGGCGCTGGCCGAATGCCCGCCACGTCACGGTCTTCTGCGGGCCTGGCAACAACGGCGGCGACGGCTACGAGCTGGCCTGCCTCGCCGAGGCCGCCGGCTGCACGGTGCGGGTCCATGAATGCGACGACCTGCCTCGGCGCGGCGACGCCCTGACGGCGCGCAACCGATGGCTGGCGCGCGGCGCGGTGCAGCGCTGGTCGGCCGGGCAGGCGCTGGACGACGCGGATCTGCTGGTCGACGCACTGTTCGGCATCGGCCTGCGCCGCGCACCGGCGGGCGACGCCGCGGCTGCCATCGGGGCGATCAATGCCGCTCGCGACAGTGGTGCGGCCGTGCTCGCGCTGGACGTGCCGTCCGGGCTCGATGCCGATACCGGCGCTGCCCCGGGCGCGGCGATCGCGGCGGACCTGACGGTCAGCTTCATCGCCCTGAAGACGGGTCTGTGCACGGGCCAGGGACCGGACCTGACCGGATCTCTGGAACTGGCCACGCTGGACCTGCCCTCTGCAGTGCATGACGGCCTGCCCGCGCTGGCCCGGCTCACTGACCGCAGCGAACTGCGCGGCTGGCTGCCCAGGCGGCCGCGCACCGGCCACAAGGGCAGCCACGGCCACGTGCTGCTGGTCGGCGGCGACCGCGGCATGGCGGGCGCGATCCTGCTGGCGGCCCGGGCCGCGCTGCGCGCCGGTGCCGGGCTGGTCACCGTCGCCACCCGCGATCATCACGCGGCGGCGCTGACGGCCGCGCAGCCCGACGTCATGGTGCGCAGCGTCGAGCAGCCGGACGACCTGCAACCGCTGATCGCCCGCGCCGATGTGCTGGCGCTCGGTCCGGGGCTGGGGCGCGAAGCCTGGGGACAGGCGATGTTCGATGCGGCCATCGAGGCGTCGCTGCCGAAGGTCGTCGATGCCGATGCGCTGAACGCGCTGGCCGCCGCGCCGCGCCGCGACGACCGCTGGCTGCTGACGCCGCATCCCGGCGAAGCCGGACGCCTGCTGGGCCTGAGCACAGCCGAGGTCCAAGCTGATCGTCTGAGCACGATTCGCGCGCTGCAGGCCCGTTACGGCGGCGCCGTGGTGCTCAAGGGCGCCGGCAGCCTGATGCTCGGCGGCCGCGATGCCGAGTTGCGCATCTGCCCGTACGGCAATCCCGGCATGGGGGTCGGCGGCATGGGCGATGTGCTGACCGGCATCGCCGCCGCCTTCATCGCCCAGGGGCTGGCGATCGACGCTGCTGCCGCCGCGGCGGTCACCGCCCATGCGCTGGCGGGTGATCGCGCCGCCGAACGCGGCGAGCGCGGCCTGATGGCGTCCGATGTCATCGAGGCGCTGCCGGCGGTGGTCAATCCATGAGCGTCACCGAACGCTTCCTGGCCGACGATGCCGCCACCGAAGCGCTGGGTGCGGAACTGGCTGCCGCATTCCGGGCACGGCCGGGCGGGGTGGTCTACCTGCACGGCACGCTCGGCGCCGGCAAGACCACGCTGGTGCGCGGCTGGCTGCGGGCGCTCGGCGTCACCGGCAGCATCCGCAGCCCGACCTACACGCTGATCGAGCCGTACAGCGTCGACGGCCGCGACTGGCTGCACCTGGATCTTTACCGGCTGAAAACGCCGGACGAACTGGAAGGCCTTGGCCTCGACGACTATCCGCCGAGCCGCTGCGGCTGGCTCGTCGAGTGGCCTGAATGCGGCGCCGGCTACCTGCCGCCGGCGAGCCTGCGGATCGAACTGCGGGCGGCCGACGGTGGCCGGATCGCCACGGTCGACACCCTGGACGGCGGCGAATGGCCGACAAACGTCGGGCCAATTTCGCACCCCACTTGAGATTCATGCTTCTAGCTACTGATTTCGATAAGAAAATTCTTGCGTTGACAAGCGCGTCGAACTATCTTCCGCCTTTGTTCGACCCCGCTGGGCTGCCATGCGTGCACTGACCGGATTGCTGCTGCTGTTGACTGCCGCCTCGGCGGCGGCGGCCGAACTGCGCGAATTGCGCCTGATGGACGGACCGGAGGCGACGCGGGCGGTGTTCGACTTCGATGTCGCCACCACGCCGAAGCTGTTCACCCTGGCCAACCCGGACCGCGTGGTGATCGATTTCAGCGATGCCCGTCGCGGCCCCGGCATGCCGTCGGCGAGTGCCGGCAAGGGGCTGGTCAAGAGCGTCCGCACCGGCCCGCGCGAAGCCGGCCTGCGCGTGGTGCTCGACGTTGGCGAAAAGGTGGCGCCGCAGTCGTTCGGGCTCGAAGCCAGCGAAGGTTACGGCTACCGGCTGATTGTCGATCTGATGCCGAAGCAGCCGCGCAAGGCGGCGCTGCCGGCGCCGTCCGCCGTTCCTGCCATCACGCCGCTGCCGGCCGCTGCGCCGAAGCCCGAGTTGATCGTGGCCGCCGCATCGGCGAGCGCCGCCGCGGCAGTGGCGGCTGCGCCGTCTCCTGCGGCGGATGCCACGGAGGCCGTCGCCAGCGCCGAGCCGGTGCGGCCGCGCGTGGCCGGGCGCGAGGTGATCGTCGCCGTTGACGCGGGTCACGGCGGCAACGATCCGGGCGCGATCGGCCTTGCTGGCCTGCGCGAGAAGGATGTGACCCTGGCCATCGCCCGTCGCCTGGCCCGGAAGATCAATGCCGAGCCCGGCATGCGCGCCGTGCTGACCCGCGACAGCGACACCTTCATCGAGCTGCGCACCCGTACCGTCAAGGCGCGGCAGGTCAACGCCGATCTTTTCGTCTCCGTGCATGCCAACGCGGTCAACGACCGCTCGATGCACGGATCGTCGGTCTACGTGCTGTCGGAACGCGGCGCTTCGAGCGAGCAGGCGCGCTGGATCGCCAATCACGAGAACGCGGCCGACCTGGTCGGCGGCGTG
>CAYPJK010000220.1:0-5675 GCA_964411025.1 uncultured Nevskia sp. | reverse complement strand
CCGAAGAGTACCACCGCGCTCAGCAGCGCCCCCGCGAAGACATCCAGCATCGACCAGTGACCGATGAACTCGAGAATCCGGTACAGCCGCGCCCGCTCGCGCGGCAGCTGTGCGGAGCCGCGCTGCACCTGCACCAGCAGCAGCGCCAGCGCGCCCATCTTCAGCAGCGGCACCACCACCGAGGCAGTGAAGACGACGATCGCGAGGTCGTAGGCGCCGTCGTTCCACAGCGCCACCACGCCGGACATGATGGTGTCCGACCAGCTGCGGAACAGCTTGGTCGAGCGCAGCACCGGCAGCAGGTTGGCCGGCAGGTACAGGATGAAAGCCGCCACCAGGAAGGCCCAGCTGCGGGTCAGCGAATCCGGCTTGCGGGCGTGCAGCCGGTGCCCGCAACGCGGGCAGGGCGCGGCCTCCGGCGGGCGTTCGACGACCAGCCCGCAGGCTTCGCAGCCGATCAGCCCGAGTGCCGCGCCGCGCGGGATCAGCGGCTCATCGGCCATCGTGGGCCTCCCAGAGGGCGCGCAGTTCGAAAGTGCTCAGCGCGGTCAGCAGCAAGGTCAGCACGCCGAAGCCCCAGAGCCCGGCTTCGGCGGTGACGCGCGCCAGCGACGACATCTTGATGATCGACACCAGGATACCGATCAGGAACACCTCGACCATGCTCCACGGCCGCAGCCAGCGCAGGCCGTGCATCGCGGTGACAAAGCCTTTCGGCCGCGCCGGCAGCCGCGCCGCGTGCAGCACGAACAGGTACAGCGCCAGCTGCGCCAATGGGAACAGGAACACGGTGCCGGCGGCGATCGCCGCCACCGGGCCAACACCGTGCGACCAAGCGCTGGTGACCAGCGTCATCAGCCAGCCTCGGGTGGTGACGCCGGCCGACTGCATGGTGACGATCGGGGCCGCGTTGGCCAGCACGAAGACGATCAGTGCCGCCACCGTCAGCGCCAGCATCGCGTCGATGTCCAGCCGCGATCGGCGGTACAGCGTTGCGCCGCAGACCCGGCAATCGGCCGCTTCGCCGGGCGCCAGCGGACCGCGCTGGTGCACGCTGTCGCAGTGTTCGCAGATCGCGAGCTCGGGCCGGAGCCGCAGGGGCGGGGGCGCGCCGTCCTTCATGTCCATGCGGCAAGCATAGCCTGTGCCTGCCGCTACACTGCCGCGCCCGCACTGCCCGCCGCCGCCATGACCGCCCGCTCCGCCGCCGATCCGCAAGCCGTTCTCGAAGCCCGCATCGTCGAACTGGAAGCGCGGCTGGCCTGGGCCGATGACACGCTGTCGACCTTGGGCGGCGAGCTTGCCCGCCAGCAGAAAGCCATCGAGGCGCTGGAGCTGAAGCTGCGGTCGCTGAACGAGCGGCTGGCCAGCGCCGACGAACCGGTGTTCCGCGGCACCGCACGGGACGAGATCCCGCCGCACTGGTAGGCGGCTGGCGGCGGCCTCAGGCGGCGGCCGGTGCGTCCATGGATGACAACGCTGCGGTCAGCGTCTCGGCGCAGGGCGCATCGATCTTCAGCGGCTGCAGTGCGTCGGCCCGGCTGCGGCCCCGGGTCAGCACGGCGATCGGCAGGCCGCGTTCGCGTGCCACAACCGCGAAGCGGTAACCGGAATAGACCATCAGCGACGAGCCGACCACCAGCAGGCCGTCCGACTCGGCCAGCGCCGCAAACGTGGCGTCGACCCGTTCGCGCGGCACGTTCTCGCCGAAGAACACCACGTCCGGCTTCAGCAGCCCGCCACAGCGGGCGCACGGCGGCACCACGAAGCGGCTGAAATCGAGGTTGTCGAGATCGGCATCGCCGTCCGGCAGCGCTGCGGCACTGTGGTGCGCCCAGTCCGGATTGGCATCGAGCAGGCGCTGCTGGAACGGGCCGCGCGGGCTGCGGTCGCCGCAGCCGAGGCAGACCAGCTGGTCGAGCCGGCCGTGCAGGTCGATCACGTCGCGGCTGCCGGCGGCCTGATGCAGGCCGTCGACGTTCTGGGTCACCAGCCGGCGAACCCGGCCGCTTGCCTGCAAGCGGGCCAGCGCTTCGTGCGCGGCATTCGGCCGGGCCGCTGCCAGGTGCGGCCAGCCGATCAGGTTGCGCGCCCAGTAGCGCGCGCGCTGCAACGGATCGCCGCGAAAGATCTGGCCGGTGATCGGCGGCCGCCGCTTCCACTGGCCGTCGGCATCGCGATAGTCGGGAATGCCGCTGTCGGTCGAGACGCCAGCGCCGGTCAGCACCAGCAGCGTCGGGTATGCCTGCAGGAAGCCGGCGAGCGCCGCCGCCGCCTCAGTCATCGACCGGAATGCCCAGCTGCCGTGCCTGCTTCTGCCAGCGTTGCAGTTCGCGCAGGTAGATGCGCAGTTCGCAGTCGGCGCAGCCGCCGCCACAGCAGTCGTAGTCGACCGGGGCTTGCGGCTTCGGCGGCAGGGCGGACGGTGGATCAAGGAGCATGGCGGCGGCAGCATAACGGCTCGCGGCTGCCGATCGGCGATCGCCTGTGCCAAGCTTGCGAACGAGTGTTTACCTGAACCGAACGAAGGACAATCACGATGGCCGAGAAGAAGACGGGTCTGGCGGCAGCGCTGCTCGATGCCCATGTCGAGTACCTGATCGACGAGCTGACCGGCAACGGCCTGCAGGTGCTGATCGACGAGGAAGTCGACGCCGCGCTGGCGCTGGCCGGCAAGCTGACGCTGGGAGCGGTCGTGACCCGCAAGCAGATCAAGGACACCGCACGGATCTTTGCCGCCAGGATCGAGTTCGGACCGGGCCTGCCGGAAATGGTCGGCGACATCGCCCGCAAGCTGTTCGCCCACGCGATCCACGACAAGACCGAGATCGGCAGCCTGCTGACCGACCAGCACTTCGAGGATTTCACCACCCAGGCGCTGGAACTCGACACGCTGCGCGAAAAGATCATCCGCGGCGTGGTCACCAGCCCGCTGTACGCGGAGTTCGCTTCGGACCTGCTGTACAGCGGCATCACCGGTTATCTGGCGCAGAGCAATGTCACCAAGAACATTCCCGGCGCCAGCTCGATGCTCAAGCTCGGCCGGGCGGCGCTGAATGTCGCCAAGCCCAGCTTGGAAGCCTCGATCGAGGAAGGTCTGCGCAAGTACATCGCCAAGGCCGTGCAGGCGTCGACCGCCCGCAGCGCGGAGTTCCTGATCCACCACGCCGATGCCGAGGCGCTGAAGGAACTGGCGCTCGATACCTGGGACCGGATCAAGGAACAGCCGATCGGCGCGCTGCGCGAGGACATCGACGCGCGCCATGTCGAGGAACTGTTCGTCACCGGCTTCGAGGCCTGGCGGCACCTGCGTCAGCAGGACTGGTACACCGTGATCATCGACGCCGGCATCGACGGTTTCTTCGACAAGTACGAGGACGCCACGCTGGCCACGCTGCTCGATGATCTTGGCGTCGGCCGCGCACAGATCATCGACGAGGCGCGCCGCTACGCGCCGGGCGTGATCAAGGTGCTGAAGAAGAAAAAGCTGCTGGAACCGATCGTCCGCCGTCGGCTGGCGGGCTTCTACGGCTCGCCGGCCCTTCAGGCGGTGCTCGACAAGGCCGGCGGCTAAACCCGGCGAGGGCGCCGCGCGTCAAAGCCGGGATGGCGGCCGCCGTGCCGGCCTCGCTACCATCGCGCCCATTCCCGTTCCGTAAGCCCTGCCATGTCGAGCGCGCCTGATCCGGCCGAACCGACGCCTGCCGCCGCTTCCGCCGTCACCGCGCCGGCGGCGAGGACACGGCTGATCGAACGGCATGGCTGGCAGCGGGCGGTGTTCGAGGTGGCGCTGCTGATTGCCTCGGCAATGCTGGCGCTGGCCGTCAACGACTGGACCGAGGAACGCGAGCGCACCCGGCTGGCGCAGCGCGTGCTGCTGGAGCTGAAGCTGGAGATCGAGCAGAACCAGCAGGCGATCGTCGAGGTGCTGCCGTATCACGAGAAGATGTATGACGGCTTTCGCGCGTCCCGACAGGCCCTGAACAAGGGCGAAGCCTGGGAGTATCCGGCGGCATTCGATGGCCTCAACCAGATCCTGTTCCAGCGCGCTGCCTATGACGCCGCGCTGCTCAGCCAGACCTTGCCGCATCTCGGATCCCGCACGTTGTCGGCGATTTCCGCGCTGTACACGCAGCAGGAGGAATACACGCAGAACCTGCGCATGTTCGCCGCCGCCACCTTGCAGACCGACGACAAGGACAGCCGTCGCGACCTGCGGCTGACCGAGAACTGCTTCAAGCAGATGGCCGCCAGTGAGCGGCGGCTGACCACCCTGCTGGAGAAGGCGAAGGCGGCGATCGGCAGCGAGCTGGGCGGCACGCCGGCTGCCGGGCCCTAGCGGCGCTGCGCGGCGATCCAGCGGTCGATCTTCGCCTCCAGCACGTCGAGCGGCAGCGAGCCGTCCTTCAGTACCTCGGTGTGGAAGGCCTTGATGTCGAAGCGGCTGCCGAGCGCGGCTTCCGCGCGGCGCCGCAGTTCGAGGATCTTCAGCTCGCCGATCTTGTAGGCCAGCGCCTGGCCGGGAATGGCCATGTAGCGCTCGGTTTCCGAGATCGATTGCGTCAGCCCCTGCGCAGAGTTGGCAAGCATGTAGTCGATGACCTGCTGGCGGGTCCAGCCCTTGGCATGCAGGCCGGTGTCGACCACCAGCCGGATCGCCCGGAACAGCTCGGCCTGCAGCCGCCCGAACCAGGCGTAGGGATCACGGTAGACCCCCAGCTCGCGGCCGAGCGATTCGGCGTACAGCCCCCAGCCTTCGATGTAGGCGGTGAAGCTGCCAAAGCGGCGGAACGCCGGCACGCCGGCAAGCTCCTGCTGGATGCCGATCTGGAAATGATGGCCGGGGATCGCCTCGTGCAGGAACAGCGATTCCGCTGCCCAGGTCTTGCGCGACGGCAGGTCGTAGGTGTTCAGGTAGAAGATGCCGGGCCGCGAGCCGTCCTCGCTCGGCCGCTGGTAGCTGCCGCCGGCCGCGCTCTGGGCGCGGAACGCCTCGACGGGCCGGATCTCGAAACCGGCCTTCGGTCGCTCGGCGAACAGCCGGCCCGCCGCCTGGTCGACCACCGCCGACAGGTCGTTGTAAGCCTTCAGCGCCGCAGCCTCGTCGGCGTAGGTGAAGCGCGGATCGCTGGACACGAAGGCGAAGAACGCGGCCAGATCGCCGCGGAAGCCGACCTGCTGCATCACCGCGCGGATCTCGCCATGAATGCGCGCCACCTCGGCGAGGCCGATGTCGTGGATCTCCGTCGGTGTCAGCGCGGTGGTGGTGATCGCCCGCACCTTGGCGGCATACCAGGCTGCGCCGTCCGGCAGCGCCCCGAGGCCGGCGCTGGTGCGACAGGCCGGCAGGTAGTCGTCACGAAGGTAGTCACGCAGCCGTCGATCGGCCGGCAGCACGGTGCCGGCGATCAGCGGGCGATCGTCGGCGGTGAGGCGCTGGCGATCGGCCTCGCCGAAGTCGCTCGGGAAGGCGGTGACGGGCTTCCAGAACAGGCTGTCCTCGGGCTGGGCCACCGCCAGCGCATCGAGCTGCGACAGCACCTTGGTCATCAGCACGTCCGGCTGGACGACACCTTGGGCAACGCCGTCACGCAGATTGGCGATCGCCTGATCGAACAGGGCCGGGATCTGCGCCGCACGGCGCGCCCAGCGGTCGTAGTCGGCCACCGTCCTGA
>CAYPJK010000219.1:0-5688 GCA_964411025.1 uncultured Nevskia sp. | reverse complement strand
CCACGAACGCCGGCAGCATCGGCTGGCCGAGCAGCGCCTCGGCCTCGCGCAGCGCCGCCTCGGCCACCTGGAAGGCGATCTGCTGATCCTGGCTGTTGCCGGTCATCCGCTCTTCCAGCGTCGTCGAGCGGATCGAGCCCAGCGCCAGCAGCGACAGCACCAGCAGCACCACCAGGCCGACCAGCAGCACCACGCCCCGCTGTCGTTGCGGCCGGCGGCTCATGGCAGCCGGTTCCGCAGCGCCAGCGTCAAGGTCACCACACGGCGCATCCGGCCATCGCTGAACGGCCCGACGCTGACGCCGAGCAGATCGAAGCGTCGGCCGTCGGTGAAGCCGGCGCGGTCGCGGGTGCCGGCGAACAGCAGCGCCACCCGTACGGCGACCACGCGCCGCCAGGCGGCGGTGTCGGCGAACTGGTCGGCGCGGCGGTAGACGTCGGCCACGCCGTCGCCGTCGCTGTCCTCGCCGTACAGCACCTGCAGGTTCTCGACGCCGGCGGCGATTTCGCGGCTGTCGCTGTCGACGCGCCGCCACAGCGCCGGGCCGCTGCCCTGCGCGCTGTCGGCGATGTAGAAGCTGACCACGCCCATCCGGAACAGCTGTGTGCCTGCGGCGAATGCGCGGTCGAGATCATTGCTCCAGTTGCCGGGGCTGCTGCCGCTGGCGGCATGGGCCAGCGTGGCGATGCTGGCGCTGCCGCCGGACGGCAGCGCGACGCTGGCCACGCCGGTGCTGCTGATCTGGAAGATCGCCGCGCCGCCGCAGTCGCTGGCCATCACCACGTCGCCGGCCGACAGCGGCGCCGGCGAGAGCAGGTTGATGCCCAGGTCGGCGCTGGTGGTAGGCATGTTGCGGATCGTGAACAGGTCGGTGTCGACCGGGCCGCGCACGGTCAGCACATCGGTGCCGGTGCGCGGTGTCGGGAAGCCACCCGGCAGGCCTGGCGACCAGCCGCCGCTGGCCGCCTCGAAGCCTTCGGCGTATCGCTCGTAGCGGTAGCGGAAATCGGTGTGGGTGAACGCCGTGCGGGCGCCGCCGCTGGTCGCCGGGTTCGGATTCAGGGTGTTGCGCACCGCGCCGGTGTCGCTGAGGCAGCCCCGGTAGCCGGCCATCCGCACGTCCTGCGCCAGCCGGGCGCTGACATAGCGGATCGCTTCCTGGCGATCGCCGAGCGCCTGCGTGGTCTGCGCAGTGCGGGCGGTCGACAGGAACACCCGGTAGATGCCGGCCAGCAGCAGCAGGCCGATGACCATCGCGATCATCACTTCGACCAGCGAGATGCCGGCCTGCCGGCGTGTCACAGCTGGGTCCGCAGGCTGACGGTGGCCGGCGCGGCGGCGTCGGCCGTGCCGATGTCGCGCCAGCGCACGGTGATGGTCACCACCTGCGCGTCGACCAGCACCTGGCCGTCGCCGTCCGGCAGTGCGGCATCGAGTGCGGCTTTCCAGCTGGCCAGATCCTGGCTGGCCAGCGTGCTGCCGCTCGGCGCCTGCGCGAACGGCAGGTTGTAGAGCCCGCCGATCGCCTGCGCTCGGTTGGCGCGCATCCGGTCGAGCAGGTCGTAGGACTGGCCGACCGCCTCGGTGCGCAGCGCCGCACTGCTGCTGCGGCCCAGACTCAGCGCCTGCAGCGAGGCCAGCGTCAGCAGGCCGATCGACACCAGCACGGTGGCGACCAGCACCTCGACCAGGCTCACGCCGCGCTGGCCGCGCGCGCCGCAGCGCCGCTCAGCAGTGCGCCGATGCGACATGCGCCTGGCCCTGCAGACTCAGCGACACGTTGCGCCGCTGGCCGGCCGCGCAGGCCTGCGGGGTCAGCGAGAACGCAGGGCTGCTGCCGCCATCGGCGAGAAAGCCGGTCGGCAGATAGGTGACGGTGTTGACGGTCGCGGTCAGCGCATCGCCGCTGGCCAGCGGGCCGAACACCCGCAGCACCTCGCGGCTGCCGGTGGCGTTACCGGCCTCGTCGAGCACGCTGCGGAAGACGATCCAGCCCTGGCTCCAGGTGGTCCCGGTGCTGCAGCGGTAGCGGTCGGCCGGCGCGCTGGCGGCGGTGTTCTCGAGGTACGGACACAGCGACACCGCGCGGGCGCTGCTGACGGCCTCGCTGCGGGCGTAGTTCAGCGCCGCGATCAGCGTGTTGACCTGGCTGGCCGCACGGTTGCCGGTGACGAAGCCGTTCAGCGCCGGCACGCCGACCGTGGTGGTCACGGCGACCACGGCGACCGTGGTCAGCATCTCGATCAGCGTGAAGCCGCGCGCGCGGCGGATGGCGGCAGCGCGGCAGCGGAACGGCAGGGACATGGCGCGGGCTCCTCCGGTGACAGACCCGTCCCGCAGGCGCGGCGGGCCATCGGGATGTCGGCACGATGCGCAATCCCTTGAGCCGGGCCGGTGCGAGCCTGACAGGCGGAGCGTTCCGGGGGCGCGTAAGGTCAGGCTCCGGAGCCGATCAGCAAATCGGCGTCAAATATATGACGCGATTGGAAATTCTTCGCGCACAAGGCGCGCGGGGAGCGGCCCCGGTGCCGGCCCGGGACGTGTCGAGGGATGCCCGCCCGGCGCCTGCCCGGCGTTCAGCCCGTCGCCGGGCGATCGACGCCGTGCGCGAACAGCTGCGCGCGGTCGACCCATTCCAGCGCCCGCTGGTTGGTCGCCGCCAGCACCACCGGCGGCGCCACGCCGGCATCGCAGGCTTCCTGCCAGCGCCGCGCGCAGAGGCACCACTGGTCGCCCGGCTTCAGGCCCGGGAAGTCGTACTCCGGGCGCGGCGTGCTGAGGTCGTTGCCGACCGCGCGGGAGAATGTCAGGAACTCGGCCGTGACGCGCGCACAGACCAGATGGCGGCCGACATCCTGCGGCCCGGTATGGCAGTGGCCATCGCGATAGAAGCCGGTCATCGGGTCGGTGCAGCAGCTGGCCAGCAGGCCGCCGAGCACGTTCAGCGCGGGTTCGGGACGGGAAGCGGAGTCGGCCATGCGGATTGCGAAGGCGGGTGGACAAAGGGCGCGACGATGATAGCGAGCCCCGGGGCGCCGCCGCTTCCCTGCGCCGCCGCCTGCGGCGATGATGGCGCCCCGCAACAGCCGTACACCTGCCTGATCCCGATGACGCCCACCCGAATCGTTACCCGCGGCGATGTCCGCCTTGCCGTCTACGAATGGGGCTCCGCCGCCGACGGCAAGCCCACCATCGTGCTGGTCCACGGCTATCCGGATTCCGCGCGGGTCTGGGATGCCGTCGCCGAGCGCCTGGCGGGCGCGTTCCACGTGGTCAGCTACGACGTGCGCGGCGCCGGCCAGTCGAGCGCCCCGACGCGGGTTCGCGACTACCGCATCCTGGAGCTGATGGGCGATCTCGCGGCGGTGTTCGACGCCGTCGCGCCCGGCCGCAAGATCCATCTGGTCGGCCACGACTGGGGTTCGATCCAGAGCTGGGAAAGCGTGACGCTGTCACCGATGCGCGACCGCATCGCCAGCTACACCAGCATCAGCGGGCCGAGCCTGGACCACGTCGGCTTCTGGCTGCGCGCGCATGCCAAGCCGGGCTGGAAGGGCCAGCAGCTGCTCCGCCAGCTGGCCCGGAGCTGGTACATCGTCGCGTTCCAGCTGCCGGTGTTTGCGCCGGCCGCGTGGCGGTTCGGCGTCGGCCGCTCGTGGGCAAAGATCGTCAAGGCGATGGAAGGCACCGTCGTCGAGCCGACCGCCACCCAGACCGCCGACGGCCGCAACGGCATCAACCTGTACCGCGCCAACGTGCTGCCGCGCCTGCTGCGGCCGGAGCCGCGCCACGCGATCGCGCCGGTGCAGCTGATCATTCCGATGCGCGACCGCTTCGTCAGCCCCGAGCTGTTCGAAGGGCTGTCGCGCTGGGTGCCGGTGCTGCGCCGCCGCGCGATCGACGCGGGCCACTGGCTGCTGCTGAGCCATCCCGACAAGGTCGCCAGCTGCATCGGCGAGTGGGCCAGCGAGCACGCGGTGCGCGCGCCGAGCCGCTAGCCGCGCGACAGCAGCCGGGCGTTCTCGAGCCGGTAGATCAGGCCGTCGGCGCTGCG
This sequence comes from uncultured Nevskia sp., assembly GCA_964411025.1. Lineage (GTDB taxonomy): Bacteria > Pseudomonadota > Gammaproteobacteria > Nevskiales > Nevskiaceae > Nevskia. The sequence continues at coordinate 1,634 of CAYPJK010000219.1, read as the reverse complement.
CTTCACCAGCCGTAGCTGGCCTTCAATGACGACCGCGTCGAGGCTGGTCTCGATGCCGGCGCCGGCTTGCACGTCGATCACCGACGTCGGCCCGCCGGGCGGGTGGAACAGACAGGCCGGCGGGTTCGCGGTCAGCAGGAAGTGGCGCTGGGTCAGCGCCGGTTCCAGCGGCAGCATGAAGCCGGCCAGCCGTACCGGTTTGCCCTCCAGCGCCTGCAGCGCCGCCGGAAACCGCGCCGTGACGCTGTCGCGACCGTAGTCCAGCGGGGTGTCGATCAGCAGGTCCCAGGGCGTGACACCGCGCAGGTCAAGCTCGCCGAACCATTCGCGGCTCGGCGGCCGTCGCACGTCCAGCACCAGTCGCGTGCTGACGCCGGCCGACGTCACGGTCAGCGTGTCGCGACCGGGATGGCGTACCAGAACGCGGAAGTCGATGTAGCCGCTGGCGTCGGTATGGTCGGTCATCACCAGCACCGGATTGCCGCGCGCCGACTGCACGCTCAGCGGCTGGCCGGCGATCGGCCGCTGCGCCTCGGTCTGCAGCTGCGCGGACAGATAGCTGACATCGCCGACATAGGCCGGCACGGTCAGCAGCCCGTCCCGCGTTTCGCCGAATTCCGAGCTGAGCAGGATCACCGGCGGCGTGTCGTCTTCGACGAGCTTGCCGTTCCGGTAGCGGACCACCGGTCGCGGCGGGCTGGCGGCGACGCCGCTGTCGGCGGCGGCAGCTGCCGCCGCTGCCGCCGGATCGGTGTCCGGCCCGCCGTCCGGAGACGGCTGCCCGGTCTGCGGTGGCATCGCGACGTTCTCCGCACGGTCCGTCGCCGGTGCGGCACTGGCGGGCGCCCCACGGTGGCCGGCGATGCCGAACCAGAGGCCTAAGGCGGCAACGGCGGCCGCCGCCGCAATGGCAGGCCGGCGGCCTCGGGAAAATCGGTGGCTCATCAACTGCGAGTCCGCGCCAGCGTCGCGGCGACATCGCTGCGGTAGACCTGCCAGGCCGGCCCGAGCACCGCGAGCGTTGCCAGCGACAGCGGCAGCGCGGCCAGTAGCGTTTCCCCGGTCGCCAGCCGCAGCGGGTCCACCGCCAGCGAGCTGGCCGCCTGCGAGCCGGCCGCGAGCAGGCCAAGCCCGGCGTGACCGAGCGCGAGGCCGACAACAGTTGCCAGCAGCGCCGGCAAGGCGGCTGCCAGCCACAGCAGCCACAGGATCGTGCTACGGCGGGCGCCGAGGCTGCGGAACAGCGCCAGATCGTGCCGGCGTTCGTCTAGGGTTTGCGCCATCGCCACCAGCAGCGACAGCGCCGAGGCCGCGAGCAGCAAGGCCGCCAGCGCCTTCAGCGCGCCGATGCCGACACCGATCAGGCCGAGCAGCCGCGCGGTCTCGATCGCCGGCACCGCCGCGAGGTGATCGGTACGGTCGTTGATCTCGCGCGGCAGCGACAGCGCGGCGATCGGGCTGCGGTAGCGGATCAGCGCGGCGGTCACGCGGGGGTTGTCAGCCGGGTCGCTGTCGTGATGGTCGTCGTGCTCGTCGTCGTCGGCGGCGGCGGCGGCGGCCGTCGCGGCAGGCCGGCGCGTCGCCGGCGCGGCGTGCAGCGCCCAGATGCTGTCGAGGCCGGTCAGCACCAGCCG
>CAYPJK010000218.1:5288-5708 GCA_964411025.1 uncultured Nevskia sp. | reverse complement strand
GAGGCGCAGGACCTGCTGGAGTCCGACGACGACGCGCCGATCATCAAATTCATCAACGGCCTGCTGGTCGAGGCGATCAAGGACAACGCCTCCGATATCCACATCGAGACCTTCGAGACCCGGGTGACGGTGCGCTTCCGCATCGACGGCGTGCTGCGCGAAATCCTCAACCCACCGCGTTCGCTGGCGCCGAAGATCATCTCGCGCGTCAAGATCATGGCCAAGCTCGATATCGCCGAGAAGCGCCTGCCGCAGGACGGCCGCATCAGCCGCGCATTTGGCGGCCGCAAGGTCGACGTGCGTGTGTCCACCATTCCGACTGGCGCCAATGCCGAGCGCGTGGTGATGCGTATCCTCGACAAGCAGGCCGAGCGCCTGGATCTGGAACAGCTGGGTCTGGGTCCGGTGCAGACCGCAACC
>CAYPJK010000218.1:4667-5278 GCA_964411025.1 uncultured Nevskia sp. | reverse complement strand
GGATCATCAACCGGCCGTACGGCATCATGCTGGTGACCGGCCCGACTGGCTCGGGCAAGACCACCACGCTGTACTCGGCGCTGTCGACCCTGAATGACCGCAGCCGCAACATCATGACGGTCGAGGACCCGATCGAGTACTACATCGACGGCGTTGGCCAGACCCAGGTCAACCTGCGCGTCGAGATGACCTTCGCCAAGGGCTTGCGCGCGATCCTGCGCCAGGATCCGGACGTGGTGATGGTGGGTGAAATCCGTGATCTCGACACCGCACAGATCGCCGTGCAGGCCTCGCAGACTGGCCATCTGGTGATGTCGACCTTGCATACCAACACCGCCGTCGGCGCCGTGACGCGCCTGCGCGACATGGGGGTGGAGCCGTACCAGCTGTCGTCGTCGCTGGTTGGCCTGATGGCGCAGCGCCTCGTGCGCACCTTGTGCAAGCACTGCAAGACGCCGTACACGCCGAAGCCGGCGGAACTCGAGCAGCTCGGCGTTCCGGAGCGCAGCGATCTGGTGCTGTACAAGCCGGTCGGCTGTCCGCTGTGCCGGCACACCGGCTACGCCGGCCGCAGCGGCATCCACGAGATCATCGAAGTCGATCGCCGGCTG
>CAYPJK010000218.1:0-4657 GCA_964411025.1 uncultured Nevskia sp. | reverse complement strand
AATCGCTGATCCACGACAATGCCTCCGAGCAGATTCTCGAAGCGGCTGCCCGCGAGCGCACGCCGGGCATCCTGCAGTCCGGGCGCAACAAGGTGATCGCCGGCGAAACCACGCTGAGCGAAGTGCTGCGCGTCACCATCGAGGAATGATCGCGGCGGTCAATGCCGGCTGCTCCGCCTCGCTTTCCGCCTTCCGCTTCCCGCCGCTGCCTGCGACCTGAGCCATGTCTGCCTACGAATACAGCGCCCTCGATGCCCGCGGCAAGCAGGTCAAGGGCCTGATCGAGGGCGATACCCAGCGCCAGGTCCGGCAGAGCCTGCGCGAGCGCGGGCTGACGCCGCTGGAAATCCGCGAAGTCGCCGACAAGGCAGTCAAGGCCGCGAGTGCCGGCGGCTTCTCGATGAACCGTGGCGGCAGCTTCAATTCCACCGAGCTGTCGCTGTTCACCCGTCAGCTGGCGACCCTGATCCGTTCCGGCCTGCCGCTGGACGAAGCATTGGCGGCGGTTTCCCAGCAAAGCGAATCCAAGCGCGTGCAGCGGGTGACACTCGGTGTGCGCTCGCGGGTTACCGAAGGCAACAGCCTCGCGAAGGCGCTCGGCGATTTTCCCGGTGCGTTCCCGCCACTGTTCCGCGCCACGATTGAAGCCGGCGAGTCGGCCGGCAAGCTCGATTCGGTGCTGGAGCGGCTCGCCGACTACGCCGAGCGCTCGCAGGCGATCCGCAGCAAGGTGATGCTGGCAACGTTCTATCCGGCGATCCTCACCTTCGTCGCGATCGGCGTGATCGCGCTGCTGATGGCCTACGTCGTGCCGAAGGTGGTCGGCGTGTTCGATTCGATCGGCGCCGAACTGCCGCCGCTGACCAAGGGCCTGATCGCCACCAGCGATTTCCTGCAGGCCTGGGGCTTAAGCCTGTTCCTCGCGCTGCTGCTGGGGTTCATCGTGTTCCGGCAGGCCCTGAAGAACGAGGGTTTCCGCCGCAAGTACCACCTCTGGGTGCTGCGCCTGCCGCTGATCGGTCGCCTCGCCCGCGGCGCCAACACCGGCCGCTTCATGCGCACGCTCGGCATCCTGTTCGGCTCCGGCGTGCCGATCCTCGACGCGATGCGGATCGGCAGCCAGGTGGTCGAGAACCTGCCGATGAAGGAAGCGATCGACGCCGCTGCCAAGCGCGTGCGCGAAGGTGCGTCCTTGAACAAGTCGCTGGCCGAAAGCCGGCTGTTCCCGCCGATCACGATGCACCTGATCGGCAGCGGCGAAGCGTCCGGCAAGCTCGACGAAATGCTCGACCGCGCCGCCGAAAACCAGGAACGCGAACTGGAAACGCTGATCGCTGCGCTGATGAGCCTGTTCGAACCGATCCTGATCCTGACCATGGGCTCGGTCGTGCTGCTGATCGTGCTGGCCATCCTGCTGCCGATCTTCAACCTGAACCAGCTGGTCCAGTAGCGCCGGAAGCGGCGGAGCCGCCCGGCATCGTCCGCAACGGATGCGCGCCGCCGGCCGCGCCGGCAATTGTCAAACATCCGTCACCGGCTTTGGCCAACCGATATTCATAGTGCAGACGCACCGGCGCCGCCAGCCGTGTGTGCCCGTTTGCGTGCACGTCGGGAAGTTTTCGCATGTGCCGCCGAAGCAGCGACCGCTACCTTTCGGCTCTTGACGAACGCCGCCGCCCGGCGGGCACCGGGATCGCCCGCCGGCGTTGCCGATGCGCAACAGAACCGTTCGCGACCATCGGGGGACCGTGCTCACCATGTTGCGCGTCATCGCTCCGGCTGCGCTTGCGGCCGCCCTTCTGATGACATCCTCGCCTGCCCGGGCGCAGGACGCGTCGGGCGTGGTGATCACTCAGATCGCGACGCGCGGGCCGGGCGGCCCGAACGACGATTTCGTCGAGCTGTTCAACGCCGGCAGCACCGCAGTGTCACTGCAGGGCTGGTCGATCCGCAGCTGCTTCGGCAGCACGACCGCGACGTTCATCGACCAAGGCACGATCGAGGCTGACCTCGTCGTGCCGCCGCGCCGCTACGTGCTGCTCGGCGGCAGCGCCTATGGACGCGCCACCCGTCCGGACGCATCGATCGGCCAGGTGCCGGATTTCCTCACCACGGCCTTCAACGGCCGTGGCGGCATCCAGCTGCTCGATGCCACCGGCGCGGTCCGCGACGGCATCGGCGCGCCGGTGTCCGCTGCCCAGCCGGCCGGCAGCCATTGTCGCGAGGGCAACGGCCGCGCCACGACCAACACCGGCGCCGCCGATGTCGCGTATTTCCGGCGCAGCGTCGGCGGCCAGCCGCAGGACAGCGACGACAACGCACTCGATTTCCCCGGCGCGGCGATGGCGCCGAACCCGCGCAACCTCGCCAGTCCGGCCGCAGCAGTGGCGACGCCACGCCCGTCGGTGGCCTTGTCCGCCAGCGCCGACAGCATCGATGAGGCCGGCGGCACCGCGACGGTCACCGCCACGCTGTCCGCGGCCTTCCCCGATCCGGTCACCGTCGCGCTGCGCTTCGCCGAGTTCGCCACGCGCGATGCCGACTACAGCGCCTCCGCCGCCACCATCAGCATCGCCGCCGGCACCCGGACCGGCAGCATCACCGTGCGCGGGCTCAACGACACCGCGTTCGAGGGCGACGAAACGCTGGTCGTGCTGATCGACAGCGCCGACAACGCCAGCATCGGCAGCCCGGACCGGCTGGCGATCACCGTGCGCGACAACGACAGCGCCGCAACGCTCGACGCCCCGCGCATTTTTGCCATCCAGGGCGCGGCGCACCGCTCGCCGCTGGTCGGCCGCAGCGTTGCCAACGTGCCGGGCCTCGTCACGGCCATCGCTGCCGACGGCTTCTACCTGCAGGACCCGGATGGCGACGGCAACGTGGCGACGTCGGACGGCATCTTCGTCCGCCGCGCCGGCAACAGCGGTCTGACGGTGGGCAGCCGCGTGGCGGTCAGCGGCACGGTTCGCGAAACGCGGCCGCAGGGGCTCGCCGGGCTCAACAACCTGTCGGTCACCGAGATCGACGCCAGCGCCGTCGTCGCCAGCAGTTTCCCGTTCGCGGCCAGCACCGTCACGCCGACGGTGATCGGCGTCAGCGGCCGCGTGCCCCCGGCCGAGATCATCGACAACGACAGCGCCGGCAATCTCGAGCGCAGCGCGACGACGGTGTTCGATCCGGCCGAGGACGGGCTCGACTTCTTCGAAAGCCTCGAAGGCATGCTGGTGGCGGTCGGCAATGCGCGCGTCATCGGCCCGACCGATGCCGACGGCAGCCTCTGGGTCGTCGGCGACAACGGCAGTGCCGCCAGCGGCAGCAGCGCGCGTGGCGGGCTGACTGTCGTCACGCGCAGCGGCGGCGCGGCGGTGGACCTGAACCCGGAACGGCTGCGCATCGACGGCAGCCTGCCCGGTATCGCGGCGCCGGTGGCCGATGTCGGCGACAGCATCGCGCTGCTGCGCGGCGTCGTCGATTACACGCGCGGCAGCCACGCGATCCGGCTGACCGCCGCGCCGACCGTCACCCGCAATGCGCTGCCGCCGGATCGCACGCGGCTCGCGGCCGGCGCGGATCGGCTGACCATCGCGAGCTACGACCTCGACACGCTCGGCCCGGCGGATGACGTGCGCCGCGCGGCGATTGCCGGCCAGATCGTCAGCGCACTGGGCGCGCCGGACCTGCTGTTGCTCGGCGGCATCGGCGACGACAGCGGCGCGCGCGACGACGGCATCGTCGCGGCGATGGCGACGATCACCGGCCTGCTGAATGCAATCACCGCCGCCGGCGGCCCGGCGTATGTCGCCGTGCAGATCGACCCGGCCGACAACGCCGATGGCGGCGCGGCGGGCCGCAACGCGCGGATGGTGCAGCTGTACAACCCGCAGCGCGTGCTGCCGGCGGCCGGCGCGTTCGGGGCCGGCAGCAGCGGCAGCCCGGTGGCGCTGCTGTCCGGCGCCACCATCGGCCCGCTGACCCTGAACCTTTCGCCGGCACTGCTGCGGCCGGAAATTCCGGCGCATGCCGGCATCGGCAAGCCGCTGGTCGCAAGCTACCGCATCAACGGCCGCAGCCTGCTGGTCGTCGGCAGCCAGTTCACCGCCGATGCCGGCGACGACAGCCCGTCCGGCCTCAACCAGCCGCCGCAGTCGGCGAGCGACGCGCGCCGCCGGCTGCAGGCCGCGACCGTGCACCGCTTCGTCCGCAGCGCGCTGGCGCTGGAGCCGCTGCAGCGTGTCATCGTGCTCGGCGCGCTGAACGACGACGATTTCCGCGCACCGCTGCGCATCCTGCGCAATGGCCCGCTCGGCAGCGGCGACAGCGAAGGCAGCGAGCCGGCGCTGATCAATCTCGGCACGCAGCGCGTCACCGATCCGGCCGAGCGCTACACGCAGATCGTCGACGGCAACGGCCGCGCGACCGACCACATCCTGATCAGCGCACCGCTCGACGTGGCCGGCACCGAGCTGCAGTACGTCCACGTCAACAGCGAATACGCCAGCCGCGCGGCGGATCGCGACGCGGTGCTGGCGTCGATCCCGCTCGCCACCAACCAGTTGCCGGTCGTGCGGGTCTCCGCCAGCCCGACCGTCGCCGACGAGGGCACCAGCATCGAGCTGTTCGGCGATACCAGCTCCGACCGCGACGGCAGCATCCG
>CAYPJK010000217.1:0-5717 GCA_964411025.1 uncultured Nevskia sp. | reverse complement strand
AGCCGCGTCGATCGACGCGGCTTTTTTGTTGCCCGCGCGACGGCTTACTCGCGGCGCAGGATGCGGTCGCCCAGCTGGTTGGCCCAGAAGTTCGACTTGAACGACGCGGTCACCGCCACCGGGTCGTAGTGCTGCGCGACCCAGTCCGGGAACGGGGTGCCGGGATGGGCGACCAGGTGATCCCGGTAGCTGTAGAACACCTGGTCGAGCACGCCGGTCTTGGCCGCCTTGATGTGGCCGTGGCGCCAGAAATCGAGCTGGCGCATTGCCGTGTCGAAGGATTCGCCGCGCAGCAGCAGGAAGATCGTCGACACCATGCCGGCACGGTCCGCACCGGACTTGCAGTGGATCAGCAGCGGCTTCGGCAGACGGTCGAGCAGCGCGATGATTTCCAGCAGCTCGTCGCGCTGCGGCGCGCTGCGCGAACCGATCGGGAAATGCACCAGCCGCAGGCCGATGCGCTTGCAGGTATCCCATTCGAGCTGGTTGGAGCCGAGATGGGTTTCGTTGCCGCGCAGGCTCAGCACGGTCTGGATGCCCGCCCGTTGCGCGCCTCGGAGCTGGTACGGCATCGGGTGGCCGCAGCGGTGCAGCTCGGGCGTGACCTTCAGCCGCGTGTTGTAGATGAAGCGGAAGATCGAGTGATCGACGAACAGCATGTTCAGCCAGGCACGGACGCGCGCCCAGGGCTTCAGCAGCGGCACATCGGGCGGCAGCACGGCGGTGCGGCGGCTCATGCCCGCGCCGCCAGCAGTGCCGCGACGGCCTGCAGATCGGCCTCGGTGTCGACGCCTCTGGGGGCCGGCACCTCGGATATGCCGACCGCAATCCGCAGCCCGGCTTCCAGCGCCCGCAGCTGCTCCAGCGCCTCGCAGGATTCGAGCGGTGACGCCGGTAGCGCGCTGAACCGGCGCAGCGCGCCGACCCGGTAGGCATACAGGCCGATATGCCGGAATGCGAGCCCGGCCGGCAGCGGCGAGGTCGGCGACGTGCCTTCGCGCTTCCACGGAATCGGTGCCCGCGAGAAATACAGCGCGTGGCCATTGGCGGCGCGCACCACCTTCACGAAGTTCGGGTTCAGCCAGTCCTCGCGCTGATGCAGCGGATGGCACAGCGTGGCGATGTCGGCCGAAGCGTCGTCCGCCAGCAGGCGCGCCGCCTCGATCACCATCGCCGCCGGCATCAGCGGCTCGTCGCCCTGCAGGTTGACAACGATCTCGTCGTCGGCCCAGCCGGCGGCCTCGGCGATCTCGTTGACCCGGTCAGTGCCGGATGGGTGGGCTGCATCGGTCATCCGCACGTCAGCGCCGAAGCCGGCGCATACGGCCTGCACTTCGGCGTCGTCGGTGGCGATGGTCACGGCGGCAGGGCCGGCGACCGCGCAGGCCGCCTGCCAGGTCCACTGCACCATCGGCTTGCCAGCCAGCTGCCGCAGCACCTTGCGCGGCAGGCGCGTGGAGCCCAGCCGCGCCGGGATGACGATCCGGAAACGGCGTTCGCTCACTGCAGTTCGTCGTCGCGCAGCGGCCGCGCTTCCTCTTCGAGCATCACCGGGATACCGTCACGCACCGGATAGGCAAGGCGCGAAGCCTTGCACCAGAGTTCCTGGACGTCCGGATGCCAGGTCAGCGGCCCCTTGGTGACCGGGCAGACGAGGATGTCGAGCAGGCGCTTGTCCATGGATTCAGAAGGATTTTCGGGGAAGACCGGACAGCAATTTTCGCACAAGCGCCGTATCGGCCTCGCCGATGCGCGCCTCGGCCGGTACGCACCACAGACCGGGCCGGCCGAACGTGGCGCACTTCACGGCGTCCTTCTCGGTCATCAGCACCGGGGCCGCGTCGCCGAAGGCGAGATCGGCAGCCGCGAAACGATGATGGTCCGGGAACGGTTGCGGAATCACGACAAGACCCGCTGCGGTCAGCGCCTCGAAGTAGCGCTGCGGATGGCCGATGCCGGCGACCGCGTGCACGGTCTGCCCCCGGAATGCCGACAGCGGCAGCACCTCGCTGCTGTCCAGCGCCTGCGCCCGGTCGATGCCCAGCTGCATCGCCAGCTGCGGCCGGCCATGCGCCGGCAGCGTCGCGCGCAGCGCGCTGTTGACGATCACTGCATCGACACTGGCCAGCCGCGACGCTGGCTCACGCAGCGGCCCGGCCGGCAGCCGCGCGCCATTGCCAAGCCCACGCGCGCCGTCGATCACGCAGAACTCGAGATCGCGGGCCAGCCGGTAGTGCTGCAGGCCGTCGTCGGCGATCAGCAGGTCGACACCGTCCTGTTCGATCAGCAGCCGTGCAGCGGCGACGCGGTCCGGCGCCACCGCCACCGGCACGCCGCTGCGTCTTGCGATCAGCGCCGGCTCGTCACCACATTCGGCCGGATCGCTGCCCGCAGTCACGCGCAGCGGGTAGCGCGGCGCGCGGCCGCCGTAGCCGCGGCTGATCACGCCGGGCCGGAAGCCGAGCGCCCTCGCCTGTTCGACCAGCCAGAGCGTCGCCGGCGTCTTGCCGGTGCCCCCGACACTGATATTGCCGACCACCACCACCGGCACCGGGAGGCGGATGGCTTGCGCCTTCTTCATGGCCGCAACACGGTCGGCGACCCGGCCGTACAACGCCGCCCACGGCCGCAGCAACCGTGGCGCGGGCGCCGTGGCGTACCAGCGCCGCTCCAGCCAGTTCTTCACGCCGCCAGAGGCTCGTCGCGGAACTGCATCCGGTGCAGCGCGGCATAGGCGCCGTCGCGGGCGATCAGCGCTTCGTGCGTGCCCTGCTCGACGATCCGCCCCTGATCCATCACCACGATCAGATCCGCGTTCTGGATCGTCGACAGGCGATGGGCGATCACCAGGGTGGTGCGGCCCTTCATCAGCTCGGTCAGCGCCTGCTGGATCGCACGTTCGGATTCGGTGTCGAGCGCGCTGGTGGCCTCGTCGAGAATCAGGATCGGCGCGTCCTTGTACAGCGCGCGGGCAATGGTCAGGCGCTGCTTCTGGCCGCCGGACAGGTTGGCGCCGTCCTGGCCCAGCATCGTGTCCAGCCCCTGCGGCAGCCGCTCGATGAACTCCCAGGCGTGGGCGCGGCGCGCGGCTTCCTCGATCTTGTCGCGCGTGGCACCGGTGGAACCGTAGGCGATGTTGTCGGCGATGGTGCCGCTGAACAGCACGATGTTCTGATCGACCAGCGCCACCTGCCGGCGCAGGTCCGACAGCCGGTAGTCGCGGGCATCGAAGTCATCGAGCAGCAACCGCCCGGACGTCGGGTCGTAGAAGCGCGGGATCAGCGACAGCAGGGTCGACTTGCCGCTGCCGGAGCGGCCGACGAAGGCCACCGTCGCGCCCGGCGCGACGTCGAGCGAAACGCCAGCGAGCGCGGCGCGGCCGTCGGCCTCGTAGGCGAAGCGCACGTCGTCGAAGCGCAGGCTGCCGCGGCTCCGCGCCAGCGGCCGGCTGCCAGCATCTGCCTCGACCGGCGTGTCGAGGAAGCGGAACAGATCGGCACCGGCCACCAGCCCGCGCTGCAGCCGTTCGCTGATTGCGGTCATCGCCGCCATCGGCGCGCGCAGGCTCAGCATCGCGGCGATGAACGAGGCAAACGTGCCGGCGCTGACGGTCTCGATCATGCCGGGCGCGGTGGCGACGAACACCAGCATCGCGACGCCGACGGCGGCGATCATTTCCAGCGCGCTGTTCGACGCCGCACCGCTGGCCGTCATCTTCAGGCTCTGCCGACGCAGGTAGTCGTCCATGCGCCGGAACGCGTCCAGCACATAGCCTTCGCCGCCGTACAGCTTGAGGATGCGGCGGCCGGTGATCGCTTCATCGGCGGAATGGGTGATGCCGGCCACCGAGCCCTGCACGCGCTGCGACAGCTTGCGGAATCGGCGGTTGACCCAGGTGATCGACAGGCTCACCAGTGGCGCGATCGCCAGCGTGAACAAGGCCAGCTTCCAGCTGGTCCAGAACAGCAGGCCGAGCAGGCCGATCGCCGACAGGCCGTCCTTGACGATGGCGGTCAGGACACCGGTGGCGCTGTCGGCCACCTGGTTGGCGTGGTAGGTCAGCTTGGTCTGCAGATCGGCATTGCGGGACTTGTCGTGATGCGCCACCGGCACCCGCAGCAAATGCTCGAACACCTCGCAGCGCAGCCGCGACACCACCCGCTGGCCCACCGCCGCGATGCCGTAGGCCGCCGCGAAGCCGGCGATGCCGCGCAGCAGGAAGATGCCGAGAATCGCGAACGGCATCACCGCGATGACCCGGGCATCGCGCTCGACGAAAATCGAATCGATCAGCGGCTGGATCAGCCGCACGAAGGCCAGATCGGTGCCGGCAAAGGTGACCATGCCGAGCATCGCCAGCAGGAACAGCCGCCAGTGCGGCGCACCGTAGGCCAGCAGGCGACGCCAGACGACGGCGGGGCGATACGGATCAGGGGTACTCATGCCGAAATGGTAGCAGCCGGGTCGCGTCGTCTAAGATCGGTGGACCGCGAAAACCGCCTGTTCCACTTCAGGAAATTCCCGCCCCACCATGTCCAGCGCGCCCGCCAAAACGCTGTTCGAGAAGATCATCGCCCGCGAGATTCCCGCGACGATCGTCTTCGAGGACGAGCTCTGCATCGCCATCCGCGACATCAACCCGGTCGCTCCGACCCACATCCTGCTGATCCCCAAGAAGCCGATGCCGCGTCTCTGCGACGCGGTGCCGGAAGACCAGGCCCTGCTCGGCCACCTGATGCTGAAGGCCACCGCGATCGCCGAGGCCGAAGGCTACGGCGACGCCTACCGCCTGGTGGTCAACAACGGCGCCGCCGCCGGCCAGAGCGTGTTCCACCTGCACCTGCACATCGTCGCCGGCCGCCCCCTGAAGTGGCCTCCGGGGTGAGAGGCCAGACGCTTGCGGCGCATCGCGCCGCCTGGCCTCGAACGCCCGCGAGGAACGAGCGGGCCGGGCCGAGCCCCCAAACGCCCGTCTCAAAAGCCCGCGAGGCACGAGCGCGCCGGGGCAAGAAGCCAGAAGCTTGCGGCGCACTGCGCCGCCTGACCTCGAACGCCACCAAGAAACGAGTCGACCGGCACGGACGTCACCGCAGCGACTCGATGAACCCTTAGCAGCCCCGCCAGCCGCCACGTCGTTCGCCCCGTGATCCCATTCCCGCACCCACCACCGCAGGCCCGATGAGCATCCGCGCCACCTATCGCTACTTCCAGACCATGCCGACGCGCTGGAAGGACAACGACCGCTACGGCCACGTCAACAACGTCGAGTACTACTCGTACTTCGACACGGTGCTGAACTGCTACCTGATCGACGAAGGCGGGCTCGACATCCACCACGGCACGGTGATCGGCTACATCGCCGAATCGAACTGCAAGTTCCTGCGCTCGGCCGCGTATCCGGATGTGCTCGAAGTCGGCCTGCGGGTCGGCAAGCTCGGCAATTCCTCGGTGCGCTACGAACTGGCGCTGTTCAAGCGCGGCGAGGACGCGCCGCTGGCCGAAGCCTGGATTGTCCATGTGTTCGTTGACCGGGCCAGCAACCGCCCGCATCCGATTCCGGACGGCATTCGCGCCGCCCTCGCCCGCATCCAGACCCCCGCCGCCTGAGCCATGACGATCAAGACCCGCGCCGCCGTCCTTCGCGAAATGGGCCTGCCGGCCCCGTACGCACAGTCGAGACCGCTGTCGATCGACACCATCGACCTCGCTCCGCCCGG
>CAYPJK010000216.1:0-5718 GCA_964411025.1 uncultured Nevskia sp. | reverse complement strand
TAACAGTCACTTGCTCTACCGACTGAGCTATCAGGGAACGTTGCGGTCGCGCATTCTACCTAACTGATGCGCAAAGGCAACCCTTTCCGAGCGCCTTTTTGGAAGTCGCCGGCGGGTGTCCGAATCAGTGCCGGCCGACCGTCGTCGGGTGAGTCCGGCAGCGGCTTTCCGTTGCTGCGCCGGAGTCGACTGTCCTATTGTTCAAAGGCGCTGCATGCCGGTTGGGTCCGATCAGCGGCCTGTTCGATGACGATGTTCCGGCTTGCAGTATCGGCGGTCCAACGCGGCATGAAGGAGCAACGCCCATGGCAGACAAGAAGCCCGGTGAGATGACGGCTGTCTCGAAGATTGCGCAGGCCCGGGCGGCATCGGCCGATCTCCAGGCGGTTCGATCGAACGGCAGCCGCCGGCACGTTCAGCTCGCCTACGTGATCGCCGACAGCGAGGCGTCCGCGAAAGCCGCGATCACCGCGCCTGCGGCTGCCGTCGGCAAGGCCATCGGCGTGCTGGTGGTGCCGCTCGGCAACGAAAGCTCGGCAACCAGTGGTGCGCCGAAGATTCCGCCCGGCAAGTACGAGGCGCCGCCGCCGGTCTCGGGCGATCCGGCGATGGCTGCGGAATGGATCGGCAGCATCGAGGTCCCCAAGAGCCAATACGTCATCGACGTGCTGGTGCAGGTCCGAAAGCGCTGAGCGCTCAGCGCGCCGGCGCCGTCGCGGCATCGGGCCGATCGGCCAGCGCCCTGAACGCGGGCTCGTCGCGCAACGAGGCGTACATCGGATCGTTCCGCACATAGGCGCTGGTGATGATCGAATGTCCGCCGAGCAGGCGTGTCAACAGCGCGACGGCCGTCGACTTGTCGCCCAGCACCGCATAGACGCCGGCCAGCGGCCCCAGGATGTCGCCGCGTGTCATCGGATTGCTACAGCAGTACTCGCGCAGCGCGGTATCGGCCAAGGTCCGTGCCGTCGCCGCGTCGCCGAGCAACGCATGGTTGGTGGCCTGCGTGACGATCTGGTCCCAGGCCGCCGGATCATCATTGCCGAGCCTCGCCTCGAGCAGCGCGATCGCCTGCCGCGCATGCCGGGCCGCGGTCGCCCGATCGCCTTTCAGCCAGTACAGCGCCGCCAGATTGGACAATACGGGATAGGCATCTCCGCCGGCGTCGCCGGTCTGCCATTCCGGTTGCCGCCGGATGTCGTCGATCGCCTCGTCGAACTGCCACAGGTAATAGTGGAATCGCTCCAGCGCCGGTGCATAAGTGATGCGCGGCAGCAGTTGCCGGATGCGCGCCAGATCGCCGCGCGCCAATGCCAGCCGGGCGCGATAGACCAGCACGGGCTGGCTGTCGCCGTCGAATCGTGCCAGCCGGTCGATCATTGCGTCGGCGGCGTCGAACTGGTGCAGCAGTTCCAGCGTAGTGGTCACATCGATCAATGCGGCCTTCGAGCGCGGTGCCATTTCTGCCGCGCGGCGCTGCAGCAGCAGCGCTTCGTCGAGACGGTCGCGCTGGCGGTAGGCGTCGCCCAGCGCGCCGAGCGTGACCACGTCATTCGGCAGCAGCCGCAGCGCCGCTTCGTACTCGGCGATGGCGGCGTCCAGATCGAAGCGGCCGTTGGCGTAAAAGAGGCCCCAGCCACGGTGCAGCTCCGGCAGGTCGGGGTTCAGCTCGGCAGCGCGGATCAATGCCTGTCGCGCTGCCAGCAGGCGCTCGTCGCTGCGGTCGGTCGCCGTATGAAAGGCCTGGACATGCAGCTCCGCCTGCAAGACATGCGCAAGGGCGAATGCCGGGTCTATCGTCAGCGCCTCGGCAACGGCTGAGAGTGCCGGTTCCAACTGGCGCTCATCGCGCGCGGCCAGTGCCTGCTGGTAGCGCGTCCAGGCCGTCACGCTGGCCGTCGGCACGGCATCGACCGCCCGCTGCTGGCTTGCGGTGAAGCGCTCCCGAACCTCCTGCGCCACATCGCGGGCGATCGCGCTCTGCACGCCGAACAGGTCGATCACTTGCCGTTCGTAGCTTTTTGCCCACAAGTGGTGGTCGGTGCTGGCATCGATCAGCTGCACCTGCACCATCAGCCGCTCGCCATCGCGCTGCAGGCTGCCCTCGATGATCGAATCGACCTCCAGCTCCCGTGCAATGTCCTTGAGCTTGCGACGTCCCGGGTCCCGGTATGGCTCGACCGACGTCCGCGAGATCACCCGCAGGTGCTCAATCCTCGCGAGGTTGGTGAGGATGCTGTCCTGCAGGCCTGCGGCCAGCAGTCCGTCATCGCGGCCACCGGAAAAGCTGGCGAACGGCAGCACCGCGATGCGCTGCGGCGGCCTGGCGTCTCGAATCGCGGAGCCATCCCGGTACCCGGGCAGCAGCACGGCGACGGCAACCAGCACCAGCGCGGCCACCAGCGAAGCAGTCAGCCGTCGGCGATCGAAGCGTGGCGGATTGCCCGCCTCCGGATTCACCGACGGTGACGTCAGCGGGAGCGTATCGAGCGCCTCGGCGCTGAACACCCAGACCGGCACCGGATCGGCAATGTTCTTGAGCCGGCATTCGCCGAGCGCATCCGGCATCAGCGGCAGGCGTCCGTGCAGCTGGGCCAGCGCCGCGCCGGACACTGCCAGGCCGCCCGCGGGCGACAGGGGCAGCAGCCGGGCCGACACGTTCACGGTATCGCCGAATACCTCACGCCCGCGGTGGGCGACGTCGCCGACATGCAGGCTGGCCCGCAACCGCACCGGTGCATCACCGGCCAGCACCGGAGGCGCGACACCCAATCCACGCTGGATCGCGGCGACGCAGCGCAGCCCGGCATACGGACTGGCGAACTCCAGCAGGAAACTGTCGCCAGCCGTCTCGATCTCGCGTCCGCCGAAGATCGATACCTGCCGCCGCACGATGCGTCGCTGCAGGTCCAGCGCACGTGCGCCGGCCGCCTCGTCGCGATTGACGATGGCGCTGAAACCCACGATGTCGGTGAACACGATCGCCGCCAACCGGCGGTGTTTCGCATCCGGATCGCGTGCCATGGTGCCGGGCTCGGATGGCGGGACGGGCGACGGCAGGCCGCAAGCGCCGTCACTCGAAGCTTAGCGGCAAGCCTTTGCGGCCAGACATGCAAAAACGCCCTGCAGCGTGCGCGGGTGCACGCTGCAGGGCGTCTCGGGCGGCTTGCCGCCCGGCGGACGGCGAATCAGCTGCGCGCGTAGGCGTCGATGCGCTTCAGGCACTCGGTCAGCACACGGTCGCTGGTCGCGAAGCTCAGCCGCATGTGGCCCGGCGTGCCGAATGCCGAACCCGGCACCAGTGCCACCAGCCGATCCTTCAGCAGGATGTCGGCCAGTTCGAGGTCATCCTTCAGGCCCTTCGCCGCGACCAGCCCGGACATGTCCGGGAACGCGTAGAAGGTGCCATCGCTCGGCTGGCAGCGGATGCCCGGAATCTCGTTCAGGCCGGCGACCAGGAAATCGTGGCGGCGCTTGAACGCGACAGTCATTTCGGCCACGCAGTCCTGATCGCCGTTGAGCGCCGTTTCGGCGGCCGCCTGGGCGATCGAGGTCGGATTCGAGGTGCTCTGGCTCTGGATGTCCGACATCGGCGTGATCAGCCACTTCGGGCCGCAGGACCAGCCGAGACGCCAGCCGGTCATCGAATAGGTTTTCGACACCGCGTGGATCACCACCGTGCGGTCGTACAGCGCCGGACAGACGTTGACGATGTTGGCGAACGGCTCGTCTGCCCAGAGGATCTTCTCGTACATGTCATCGCTGGCGATGATCACGCGCGGGTGCTTCAGCAGCACCTCGGCCAGCGCGGTCAGTTCGGCGCGGGTGTAGGCGACACCGGATGGGTTCGACGGCGAGTTCAGGAAGATCAGCCGGGTCTTCGGCGTGATCGCCGCTTCGAGCTGCGCGGCGGTGATCTTGTAACGCGTGCTGGCATCGGTCGGCAGGATTACCGGCTTGCCGTCGGCGAGCAGCACCATGTCCGGGTAGCTGACCCAGAACGGCGCCGGGATGATCACCTCGTCGCCATCATTGAGAAGCGCCTGGCAGAGGTTGTAACAGGCCTGCTTGCCGCCGACCGAGGCCAGCACCTGATTCGGTGCGTAGTCCAGCCCGTTGTCGCGCTGGTGCTTGGCGATGATCGCCTTCTTGAGGGACGGCGTGCCGCCGACCGGCGTGTACTTGGTGAAGCCGGAGTCGATCGCCTTGATCGCTGCCGCCTTCACATGCGCCGGCGTATCGAAATCCGGCTCGCCGGCGGACAGCGACAGCACGTCGAGGCCCTGCGCCTTGAGTTCACCGGCCTTGGCGGTGACGGCGAGAGTCGGAGAAGGCTTGATGCGACCCACCCGGGCGGCGAGTGTCTGATCCACGTTAGTTCCTGTCTTTGGTCGAGCGGTAGGGCCTTTTCGCAATCACTTCGATCGCTGCGGCGGCGGTCGAAGTGATCGTGGACAGGCCCGGTCAAAAAAACGCGCGAAGGATACTTGAACGCGGCTTTGCTGCGCAGTGCAAAGGAACGTCAGATGACGCCGGTGGCCGCCTCCATCACCGTCAGCGCCGTCATGTTGACGATCCGGCGCACGGTCGCCGACGGCGTCAGGATATGCACCGGGGCCGCGCAACCGAGCAGCACCGGCCCGATCGCGACATTGTTGCCGGCCGCCGTCTTCAGCAGGTTGTAGGCAATGTTGGCGGCATCGAGGTTCGGGCAGACCAGCAGGTTGGCCTGGCCGGTCAGCGTCGACTCGGGCAGCACGCTGCGGCGCTGCGCTTCGTCGAGCGCGCAGTCGGCGTGCATCTCGCCATCGACGATCAGATCCGGCGCCATCTCGCGCAGCAGGCGCAGCGTCTCGCGCATCTTCTGTGCCGACGGCGTGTCGCTGGAGCCAAAGTTCGAGTGCGACAGCAACGCCGCCCGCGGTTCGATGCCGAAGCGGCGGATCGCGTCGGCGGCCATCACAGTGATCTCGGCCAGCTGGGCGGCGGTCGGATCGACATTGACGTGGGTGTCGACAATGAACAGCTGCCGGTTCGGCACCACCACGCCGTTCATCAGCGCGTAGCAGTTCGCGCCCGGCTTCAGGCCAATCACCCGGTCGATGTACTGCAGATGCCGCCAGGTGGTGGTGAAGGTGCCGCAGATCATGCCGTCGCCCTCGCCCATCCGCAGCAGCATCGCCGCGATCAGCGTGGTCCGGCGGCGCATCTCGATGCGCGCGTACTGCGGCGTCACGCCCCGACGCGCCATGATCGCGTGGTACTCGCTCCAGTAGGCGTGATAGCGCTCGTCGAACTCCGGATTGACCACCGTGAAGTGCTCGCCCTCGCGAATCCGCAGGCCGTATTTCTCGATGCTCTGCTCGATGACCTTCGGCCGGCCGACCAGGATCGGCCGGGCCAGCTTTTCATCGACGACGATCTGCACGGCTCTGAGCACCCGCTCGTCCTCGCCCTCGGCAAAGATGATCCGGCTCTTTTCGGCCGGTACCCGGCGGGCGGCAGCGAACACCGGCTTCATCAGCGTGCCGCTGTGGTAGACGAACTGCTGCAGGCTCTGACGGTAGGCGTCGAAGTCGGCAATCGGCCGGGTGGCGACGCCGGAATCCATCGCGGCTTTGGCCACCGCCGGCGCGATGTGCACGATCAGGCGCGGATCGAACGGCTTGGGGATCAGGTATTCCGGCCCGAACGACAGATCCTCGATGCCATAGGCAT
>CAYPJK010000215.1:0-5730 GCA_964411025.1 uncultured Nevskia sp. | reverse complement strand
GACGCCTACGAGTTCCTGGTCATCGACTGCCCGCCGTCGCTCAGCCTGCTCACGGTGAACGCGTTTGCGGCTGCCGAAGAGGTGCTGATCCCGATGCAGTGCGAGTACTACGCGCTGGAGGGGCTCTCGGACCTGGTCGGCACCATCAAGCGGGTGCGCGCGCACCTGAATCCGCGCCTGGAGATTGCGGGCCTGCTGCGCACCATGTTCGATCCGCGCAACACGCTCGCCAACCAGGTGTCGCAGCAGCTCGAGCAGCACTTCGGCGACAAGGTCTACCGCACGCTGGTGCCGCGCAACGTGCGGCTGGCCGAGGCGCCCAGCCACGGCATTCCGGTGATGGCCTACGATGCCGCCTCCGCCGGGGCCAAGGCCTATCTGGCGCTGGCCGGTGAATTGCTGCGTCGCCACGACGGCGGTCAGCTGCGTCTGGGGAGCGAATAAGTGTCTGTGAAGAAGCGTGGACTCGGTCGCGGGCTCGATGCCCTGCTTGGCAGCTCGCAGCCGCAGAGCGTCGAGGCGGCGGGCGACGAACTGCGCGAGCTGCCGGTGCACCAGCTGAGTGCAGGCCGTCACCAGCCGCGTCGCGCCTTCGACCCGGCCCAGCTCGAAGCGCTGGCCGAATCGATTCGCGCCCAGGGTGTGGTGCAGCCGATCATCGTTCGCGAAGTCGGCGAATCGGCTTACGAAATCGTGGCCGGCGAACGCCGCTGGCGCGCCTCCAAGCTGGCCGGCCTGGCGGTCATTCCGGCCGTGGTCCGCAAGATGGAAGACCGCACGGCAATGGCGGTGGCGCTGGTCGAGAACATCCAGCGTGCCGACCTGAACCCGCTCGAAGAGGCCGAGGCGCTGCGCCGGCTGATCGACGAATGCGGACTGACCCACGAACAGGCGGCGGAAGCGGTCGGCAAGTCGCGCGCCGCCATATCCAACCTGCTGCGGCTGATCGATCTCGATCCGGGCGTGCAGGCCCTGGTTCGCAGCGGCGCGCTGACCTTGGGCCATGCCAAGGTGCTGCTCGGCGCCAGTCCGTCGAAGCAGGCCGAACTGGCGCGGCAGGTGATCGAGCGGGATCTCACCGTGCGCCAGACCGAGGCGCTTCTGGCCGCCTCGCTGCGGCCCCTTCCGCCGGGGCCGACGCCCACGCCGCCATCGCCGGTGGCCGTGGAGCTCAGCGAACGCCTCGGCGTGCCGGTGAGCCTGAACCAGACGCCGCGCGGCAAGGGCAAGCTGGTGATCTCGTTCGACAACAACGCCCAGTTGCAGCAGGTGCTGAAGCTGCTGCGCTGAACACGGTTGCAAGCGGCGTGACGGCGCCCCGATTCGCCGGCGCCGGTGATGGTCTGGGGTAATCCCGAATTTCGAACCCTGCTGCGTACACTGCCGCAGTGCAGCATCGTGCTGCATGTTCGATTCGAGACCTGCCCATGAATGCCTACAAGACTGCCCTGATCACCGGGGCTTCCAGCGGTATCGGCGCCGCCTTCGCCGCGTCCTTGGCCCGCGCCGGCAGCGACCTGATCCTGGTGGCCCGCTCCGAGGACAAGCTGCGCCAGCTGGCTGGCGAACTGACGCGCGAGACCGGCCGAAATATCCAGGTCATCGCCGCCGACCTGTCGAAGCCGGACTCCGGCGCCCGGCTCAGGAAGCAGGTCGACGCCCTGGAAATGGCGGTCGACCTGCTGATCAACAACGCCGGCTTCGGCACCCAGGGTGCGTTCGAGCAACAGGATGCCGCCCGCGAAGCGGAGGAAATCCGTCTGAACGCGTCGGCGGTCGTCGATCTGTCGCATGCCTTCCTGCCGCCGATGCTGGAAGCCAGACACGGCGCGATCATCAACATCGCCTCGTCGGCAGCGTTCCAGCCCATGCCGTTCTTTGCGGTGTATGCCGCGACCAAGGCTTTCGTCTACTCGTTCAGCGACGCACTGAATGAGGAACTGCGTGGCCGCGGCGTTCATGTGATGTCGGTCTGTCCGGGCCCGGTCGACACCGCGTTCTTCGAGGCCACTGGTGCCCACAACCTGCGCAAGAAGGTGCCGAAGGGCTCGATGGTGTCGGCGCAGTACATCGTCGATGCCTCGCTGGCCGGCCTCGCCAGCCGCAGTCGGGTGGTGGTGCCGGGCGGCATGACCAAGATCGCGGCGCTGGCGACGGCAGTGGCGCCGCGCGGTGTGGTGACGCGGCTGGTCGGCCGGATCATGCGCGGCTGACGGCTGTCCCGTGCCGATTTTGTGGCGGCGCAACAATCAGGATTGTCCCGCCCGCGTGACGGTGGGCATTCCCCACGGCCCGATGTCAGCGGTGTCGCCAAGGCCTTGATTGCGCGTTATGCCGCTGACGAATTGGCGACATCACCCGGACAGAACCGCGACCTGGATGCGACGAAAATCGGTCTGCAGCGCCGCCGTCATTGCATCGCCGAGGTGACAGGTGACATATGCAGAACGCAGCCGATGAATCACGCAAAGCGCGGAGATTGCAGGGATTTCCAAGCGAGATAGTTGAAGATCGGCACCGTAGATGCGTATACTCCGCGCGCTTTGACGCCCCCGGCGCTCATCGCGACGCTAGAAAGCTCGCATGAAAACAGCCAATCGCATCGCACTACGGCAACTGCTTATCGGATTGCTGGGTGCGGCGCTCTGGTGCTGGATACGCGATATCCAAGCCGGAAGCGCAGCGCTAGCAGGCGGCGCAATCGCGGCAACGCTCACGTTTTACGCGGCGCTCAAGACGTTCGGACGACATTCCGACGACCCCAATCAGGTGGTCGCGAATTTCTACCGGGCGCAGATGCGCAAGTTCGCATTGGCAGTAGTGCTGTTCGCAGTGGCAGTGAAGGTTTTTGGCAGCAACTTCGCACCGTTGATCACAACGTTTGCCGTTGCGCTTTTGGTTTACTGGTGGGCTCTGACCTGGGATTCGTGATGTCAGCAGAAAGCGGCGCGGCCAAGACTCCAGCGGAATACGTCTCGCATCATTTGATGCACCTGACGTCCAATCACGACGCCGGCTTCGTCTCCATGACGAACTGGCACATCGATACCCTATTCTTTTCAACGGTTCTCGGGCTGATTTTCCTGACCCTGTTCCGGCTGGCTGCCGTGCGCGCCACCAGTGGCGTGCCGGGCAAGCTGCAGAACTTCGTCGAGATCATCATCGAATTCGTCGACAACTCGGTGAAGGATTCGTTCAAGGGCGACCGCTCGTTCATCGCCCCGTTCGCGCTGACCATCTTCTGCTGGGTGTTCCTGTGGAACTGCATGGATCTGGTGCCAGTTGACCTGCTGCCGCTGTTCGGCGAGCACGTGCTCGGCCTGCATGCGCTGCGCGTGGTCCCGTCGGCCGACATGAGCGCCACCTTTGCGCTGTCGCTGTCGGTGTTCTTCTTCATCTTCTGGTACAGCTTCAAGTCCAAGGGCGTCGGTGGTTTCGCGAAGGAATTCCTGACCCATCCGTTCGGCGCCAAGCTGCTGCCGTTCAACATCATCCTGAACACCGTCGAGTATCTGGCCAAGCCGCTGTCGCTGGCGCTGCGACTGTTCGGCAACCTCTACGCAGGCGAGCTGATCTTCATCCTGATCGCGCTGCTGCCCTGGTGGGCGCAGGTCATCCCCGGCATGGGCTGGATGATCTTCCACATTCTCGTCGTGACCCTGCAGGCGTTCATCTTCATGACGCTGACCATCGTGTATCTCAGCATGGCCAACGAGAATCACGACGACGCCGAGCATCATTAAGCAGTCGCCATTCCGCAGCGTCCGATTCCGCTGTCGCAGCAATCCCTCAAACGCTTTTCAACGCAGAACCCCAACGGAGCACTTCATGGAACTCGTCGCCCAAATCCAAGCCAACACCGCGCTGACCATCGGTCTGATCTTCGGTCTGGCCGCCCTCGGTACCGCTATCGGCTTCGGCCTGCTCGGCGGCAAGTTCCTGGAAGGCGCCGCGCGTCAGCCGGAACTCGCCAACATGCTGCAGACCAAGATGTTCATCATCGCCGGCCTGCTTGACGCCGTCGCGATCATCGGCGTCGCCATGGGCCTGCTGATGATGTTCGCGAACCCGCTGCTGGCCGTTGTCCAGGCTGCCGCGCAGTAAGCACATCGTCGCAAGACACGTCGGTTGATCCTTTTTTTCGGAGCCTAAGCGATGCAGGCCAGTATTCCATCCATCGTCGGCCAGATGATCGTGTTCGCGATCTTCGTCTGGTTCACGATGAAGTTCGTGTGGCCGCCGATCACGAAGGCCCTCGACGAGCGTCAGAAGCGCATCGCCGATGGTCTGGCTGCGGCGGAGAAGGGTCAGAAGGCGCTTGCCGAAGCGTCGAAGAGTGGCGACGCCGCGGCGACGACGCGCTGAAGGCCGCCCGGGCCCAGGCGCAGGAAATCGTCGCCGCCGCCAACAAGCAGGCCACCCAGATGGTCGAGCAGGCACGCGCCGATGCGGAGTCCGAGAAGGCACGCATCGTTGCCGCCGGCCATGCCGAAGTCGTTCGTGAAATCACCCAGGCCAAGGATGCGCTGCGTCGCCAGGTTGGTGAGCTGGCCGTTGCCGGCGCTGCCAAGATCCTGAAGCGCGAAATCAACGGCGGCACCCATGCCGAGCTGATTTCCGAGCTGGCGGCGAAAGTCTGATGGCCGAGCTGAGCACACTGGCGCGGCCGTACGCGAAAGCGGTGTTCGAGCTGGCGCGCGACACCTCCCGATTCGGCGACTGGTCCAACGTGTTGCGCGGTCTTGCTGACGCGGTCAGCGATCCGGCCGTCGCCGCCGCCATCGGTCACCCGGCGGTGGGCAAGGGCCAGCTGTCGCAGGCGCTGATCGATGCCCTCGGCAGCCA
This sequence comes from uncultured Nevskia sp., assembly GCA_964411025.1. GTDB lineage: Bacteria > Pseudomonadota > Gammaproteobacteria > Nevskiales > Nevskiaceae > Nevskia. The sequence goes on along the minus strand of CAYPJK010000215.1, from coordinate 885 downwards.
GATCGGTGCCGAAGGCTCGAACCTGCTGCGACTGCTGATCGACAACGGTCGTCTCAAGCTGGCGCCGGCGATCTCGGCCGAATACGAAGCACTGCGCGCCGAGGCCGAAGCCACGATCGATGTCGAGATCACCACGGCGTCACCGGCGGCTCCCGAGCAGCTGGCAGCACTTGTCGATGCCATCGCCCGCCGGCTGGCGCGCAAGCTGAACGTCACCACGAAGGTCGACGAAAGCCTGATCGGCGGCGCGGTCATCCGCGCTGGCGACCTCGTGATCGACGGTTCGTCGGTGGGCGAGCTTGAGCGGCTGCGCCTGCAACTGGTTGCCTGACCTTTTCCCTTCTGGCCAATTCCCGGCTGCCGCGGCCTGTCGCGGCAAGCTAGCACCGAGCACATGACATGCAACTGAATCCCTCCGAAATCAGCGACCTGATCAAGGGCCGCATCCAGAATTTCGCAGCCGCGACTGAAGCCCGCAACACCGGCACCATCGTGTCGCTGGCCGACGGCATCGTCCGCATCCACGGTCTGTCCGACGCGCTGCAGGGCGAAATGCTCGAATTCCCGGGTGTCGACGGCGAGCCGACCTACGGCCTGGCGCTGAACCTGGAGCGCGACTCGGTGGGCGCCGTCGTGCTCGGCGACTACAAGCACCTGACCGAAGGCGACACGGTGAAGACCACCGGCCGCATTCTCGAAGTGCCGATCGGCCGCGCGCTGCTCGGCCGCGTGGTCGATGCGCTCGGCCGTCCGATCGACGGCAAGGGCCCGATCGCGGCGGAAGGCACCAGCCCGATCGACAAGATCGCCCCGGGCGTCATTGCCCGCCCGTCGGTCGACGAGCCGGTGCAGACCGGCTACAAGGCCTTCGACGCAATGATCCCG
>CAYPJK010000214.1:0-5736 GCA_964411025.1 uncultured Nevskia sp. | reverse complement strand
GAGCGGGCTTCGCGCTTCCTGAAGGCCTACAGCGCCGAAAGCAGCAAGTCGACGGTCAGCGCGCGCACCGATGCCGACGTCGAACGCTGCCCGCCACTGTTCAAGGCAGCGCCACGGGCGCTGCAATACCTGCTGGAAGAATCGACGGCGGTCTATGGCGAGGTGCGCCGTCCGGGCCTGTACCCGATTGCCCGCGGCACGCACCTGCAGACCTTGATCGATTCCGCAGGCGGGCTCAGCAACGAATCGGACCGCAGCAACATCGAGTTCGTGTCCTATGGCGAAGCGCTGCAGACCGGCAAGCCGAGCTATCGCACGCTGAATCTCAGCGAGGCCGGCATGGGCGATTTCGCGGTCAATCCGGGCGATCTGTTCAACTTCAAGCCGCGCTACGTCGGCCAGGAAGTCGGCACCGCGCGGATCGTGGGCGAAGTCCGCTTCCCGGGTTCCTACGGCATCCTGCGCGGCGAACGCCTGAGCCAGCTGGTCAAGCGCGCTGGCGGCATCACCTCCGACGCCTATCCGTACGGTGCCGTGTTCACCCGCGTGCAGGCGCGGACTGCCGAGCGCGAGTCCTACCAACGGGCCGCCACCGACCTGCAGGAAGCGATGGTCACGGCCGTTACCAGCGGCGCGCTCGGCAAGGACGCGTCGAACTCGGCGCAGTTCCTCGGGACGGTGATCAGCCGCCTGCAGAGCGCCGAAGCGGTCGGCCGGGTGGTAATTGAGGCAGACCCGTCGATCCTCGAGGCCCGGCCGGAGCTTGATCCGGTCGTTGAACCGGGCGATCTGCTGGTGATGCCGAAGCGGCCGATCTCGGTCACCGTCATCGGCCAGGTGCTGAATCCGGGCAGCCAGGCCTTCGTGCCGGGGTCGACGATGAAAGACTACGTCGAGCGTGCCGGTGGTTACTCGCAGGCGGCCGATGACGATCGCGTGTTCGTGATCCTTCCGAACGGGACCGCGCAGAAGCTGAAGGCCAGCTTCTGGAACTACAAGCCGCAGGACATTCCGCCGGGCAGCGTCGTGGTGGTGCCGCGCGATGCCGCGCCGTTCAACCTGGTGGCGTTCTCGGAGCGCATCTTCGGCCTGCTGTCGAATCTCGCGGTCACCGCGGCGGCGCTGTCGACGATCAGTCGCAACTGATCGTCGACGCTGCAGGTCGCCATTGCGCCAGACGCCGCAGATGGGCTGCCGGTTTCCGTTGCTCGCTGGCCTGGCAGCGCTCGGGCTGGCTGCCGTGTCGACGGCGGGTGCCGATGAAGGCCTGAGCCTGAACGACTTCGGTGGCGTCGGCCTGCTGCAGACGCCCAGCGCGCGCTTTGCCGACGAAGGCACCTTCGGCGGCGGTATCTCCAGCATCAAGCCGTACAACCAGATCCAGATTTTCGCGACGCCACTGCCGTGGCTGGAGGCGGTGTTCCGCTACACCGATGTCATCGATCGTCCCTACGGCCCGGAGTCGTTCAGCGGCTTCCAGTCCTACAAGGACCGCAGCTTCGGCTTCAAGCTGCGGCTGGTCGAGGAAAGCGCGCTGTGGCCGCAGGTGGCGATCGGTATCCAGGATTTCGGCGGCACCGGCGTGTTCGGCGGCGAATACCTGGTCGCCAGCCGGCGCTGGTACGACTGGGATTTCAGCTTCGGCCTCGGCTGGGGCCGTCTCGGCGAGGGCGGCGACCTGCGCAATCCGCTGACCCAGCTCGCCCAGCGCTTCGACCGCGACCGCACCGGCACCGGTACCTCGACTTCCACGCCGGGCGGCAGCGGTCTCGGGAGGCTGTTCACCGGCGGCACGATCGGCCCGTTCGGCGGCGTGCAGTGGCGCACCCCGATCGACGGCCTGCGTCTGCAACTGGAGTACGACGGCAACGACTACAGCAACGAGCGCGGTACCGGCTCGCCTATCCGCCAGCGCATCCCCGTCAACATCGGCGCCGACTATGCCGTCAGCGAGGGCGTTCACCTCGGCCTTGGCTATGAGCGCGGCGAGCGGCTGAGCTTCCGGTTGTCGCTGCGCACCAACCTGGAAACCGGGCGCGGGCCGGTTAAGGTGCTTGATCCGCTGCCGCCGGCGATCCAGGTGCGCGATCCCGCAAGCCTCGGCAGCCCGGCGCCGGAGGTGGTCGCAGCCGCCGAACTGCAGGCCCTAACGGGACGGCTGGCGACGGCGCTGTCGCAGCAGACATTCGCGCTGGCGGCATTCGATCTGCAGCCGTCCGGCCGCGCGGCGACGATCTGGCTCGAGCAGCAGCGCTTCCGCAGCGCCACGCGGGTGGCGGGCCGCGCGGTGCGGTCGGCGAGCGCGGTGCTGCCACCGTGGGTCGACCGGATCACCGTCGTCGGTATCGACGGCGGCGTGGAGACCTGGCGCATCACCATCAACCGGCGCGAGTTCGAGAAGTTCGGCCAGTTCCGGGGCAGCCCCGAGGAGATCCGCCGCACGGCCGATCTCGATCCGGTGCAGCCCGATCCGGGCACGGCCGACGTCCAGGGCCTGATCAAGCTGCCGACCTGGAGCTGGGACACCGGCCCGGGCTTCCGCCAGCAGATCGGCGGGCCGGATGGCTTCTACTTCGGCCAGCTGCTCTGGCGCCTGACCGGTGATGTCCGGCCGACCGAACACCTGACGTTCAGTGCTGCGCTGTCGTTCAACCTGCTGAACAATTTCGATGACATCACGCTCGAATCGAACAGCCAGCTGCCGCGCGTGCGCAGCGACATCGTCAACTACCTGCAGCAGGGTCAGCAGGCGGTGTCGCGGCTGGAAACCAACTACATCTGGTCGCCGGTGTCCGGTGTCTATGCGCGGCTGTCGGCTGGCCTGTTCGAGGACATGTACGGCGGCGTCGCCGGCGAGCTGCTGTGGCGGCCGCACTTCCAGCGCTGGGCCGTTGGCCTCGATGCCAATGTCGTGCAGCAGCGTGACTACGCGGTGCGCTTCAACTTCCGCGACTACCGCGTGGCCACCGGACATCTGAACCTCTACTACGACTTCCCGTGGTACGGCCTGAAGGCCAAGCTCAGCGCCGGGCGCTACCTGGCGCGCGACTGGGGTTCGACGATCGAGGTCGCGCGCGAGGTCGAGAGCGGCGCGACGCTCGGCGTGTTCGCCACCTTCACCGACGTGCCGGCCAGGGTGTTCGGCGAGGGCTCGTTCGACAAGGGCTTTTTCCTCAACTTGCCGTTCGATCTGGTGTTCCCGCGTTCGACCCGACGCAGCGTGAACTTCCTGTTCCGGCCGTTGACCCGTGACGGTGGCCAGAAGGTGCGTGACGGCATTGACCTGTACAACGCCACCGACGCCGGCAACGGCGGCCGCGTCGTTTCCGACTGGGCCGACGTGGTGCGATAGGTCGCCGCAGCGGGCGCCCGACTACGGCTTCGCGAGCACCTCGGCCTCGAAGCCGCCATCGGCGAGCCGCACGGTGACGCGGTCGCCGATCGCCAGCCCGTCGCCGCTATGCAGCACATGGCCGTCGGCCGCGATCGCCAGCGCATAGCCGCGTTGCAGCACTGCCGACGGATTGAGGCTGTTGAGCAGCGCTTCGGCCTGCCGCAGTTGCGCGGCGCGTGTTGTCAGCACATCGCGACTGGCGCGCTGCAGGCGATCGGCCAGCAGTTGCAGGCGCTCCTGCCATTGCAGCACCCGCGCCAGCGGCGCCGCCGATTCGAAGCGCCGGCTGCGCAGGTGCAGGGCTTCGCGCTTGGCCTGGAGCCGCATCTGCATCGCATGGCGCAGGCGCTGGTCGAGTTCGTCGAGTCGCTGCGCGCGTTCCTGCAGCTGCCGGCCGGGATGCAGCCGCTGGAGGCGTCCGGCCTGCTGCAGAAACTGTTCGCGCGCGAGCTGCAGGCGGCGCTGGACGAGGCCGATCAGCTGGATGTCCAGCGAGTCGATGCGGCCGTAGCGCTCTGCGATGTCTGGCGTCACCAGCTCGGCGGCGGCCGTCGGTGTCGCCGCCCGGACATCGGCGGCGAAATCGGCAATCGTGAAGTCGATCTCGTGACCGACCCCTGATACCACCGGCACCGGGGAGGCACGGATCGCCCGCGCCACGGCTTCATCGTTGAAGGCCAACAGGTCTTCCAGCGAGCCGCCGCCCCGCGCCAGCAGGATGACGTCGGCAGGCGCGCGCTCGGGCAGCTCGCGCAGCGCGCGGACGATCGCCGGCGGCGCCTGGCTGCCCTGCACCGGCACCGGGTACAGCGCCACCGTTGCCAGCGGCCAGCGGCGGGCGAGGGCATTGAGAATGTCCTGCAGCGCCGCGCCGGTGCCCGAGGTGATCACGCCGATGACACGCGGCACGGCGGGCAGCGGCCGCTTCAGGGCTGCATCGAAAAGTCCTTCGGCCGCCAGCCTCGCTTTCAGCTGCTCGAAGGCGCGCAGCAGCGCGCCGGTGCCGGCCGCTTCGAGGTGTTCGACGATCATCTGCAGTTCGCCGCGCGCCGGATAGATGCCGACCTTGGCGCGCACCAGCACCGCGTCGCCGTCCTTCGGCTGCGGGCGCACGTAGTAATTGGCGTTCTTGAACATCGCGCAGCGCAGCTGGGCGCGATCGTCCTTCAAGGTGAAGTACCAGTGGCCGGACGCCGGGCGCGAGAAATTGGAAATCTCGCCGGATACCCAGACCGCGGGCAGGCTGTCCTCAAGCAGGCCGCGCAGGGTGTCGGCCAGCTCCGACACGGCGTAGACGGTACGGGCACCGCCCGGTGCGGGACGATTCATGCCGGCGAGCAGGCCGACGATGCGCGGCGCGCGGGAGCTGCGTGTAGCGGCGACGCGCCCGGCAATTGCGGCATGGTGATGACGTCGGTCGAAGGCGTGTGCGTTGCGTATAATATCGCTTTGACGGAGCCGTAAATGCCTCGCCTCTCCGCTGACTCGCGCATCGACCTCGAAGCCCTGACGTTCGATGACGTCCTGCTGCAACCCGCCTACTCCGAAGTGCTGCCGCGTCAGGTCGACCTGCGCACGCCGCTGACCGCGCGCATCACGCTGAACATTCCGCTGCTGTCGGCGGCGATGGACACGGTGACCGAATCCGGCCTCGCCATCGCGCTGGCACAGGAAGGCGGCATCGGCATCATCCACAAGAACATGACGCCGGCCCGGCAGGCCGCCGAAGTGCGTGCGGTGAAGAAGTACGAGAGCGGCATCATCGCCGACCCGATCACCGTGCCGCCGGCGATGACCATTGCCGACGTGCTGGCGCTGACCCGCGCCAACCACATCTCCGGTGTGCCGGTGGTCGACGGCGACCAGCTGGTCGGCATCGTCACCAGCCGCGACCTGCGTTTCGAGACGCGGCTGGACCAGCCGGTGTCGAAGATCATGACGCCGCAGCCGCGGCTGGTGACAGTCAAGGAAGGCGCGCCGCGTTCCGAGGTCATCGAGCTGCTGCACGAGCACCGCATCGAGAAGGTGCTGGTGGTCAATGAAGCCTTCCAGCTCAGGGGCATGATCACCGTCAAGGACATCCAGAAGTCCACCGAGCATCCGCTGGCCTGCAAGGATGATCGCGGCCGGCTGCGGGTGGGCGCGGCAGTCGGCACCGGCGGCGATACCGATGAACGGGTCGCGGCCCTGGTGGAAGCAGGCGTCGACGTCATCGTCGTCGACACTGCGCATGGCCACTCCAAGGGCGTCATCGACCGCGTGCGGCAGATCAAGCAGCAGTACGGCGATCGCGTGCAGATCATCGGCGGCAACATCGCCACCGGCGCGGCCGCGCTGGCGCT
>CAYPJK010000213.1:1444-5774 GCA_964411025.1 uncultured Nevskia sp. | reverse complement strand
TGGATATAAGGCCCTGTTCTCGGCGTACCTCGACACCCTGATCGAGGTCGGCGTGGTCACCACCGGCGCCGGCGGCGTGTTGACCGTCGACATCCGCTGCGAGCGGATCGCCGAGCGCTCGGTGGAACTGCTCAGCGACGAAACCCGGCAGACCCTTCAGCAGCTGCTGGCCCGTCGCCGCACGCCCAAGCCGCCGGAAGCCGCGCCCGCTGCCGCGCCCGAAATCGCGCCAGCGGGACCGGAAAACCCTGCTGAATCCGACGGATTGAACGCTCCGGACGCGCCAATGTCCGACAGGAACGCTGGGCTATAATCCGGCCGCATTACGGCGGGCTCCCCCCGTCGAACCCGCTCACGAACCCTTGTCCACAGGTATTGAATCCATGCTCAAGCATTCTCGCGCGCTGCTGCTGATGGCTGGCGCCGTGTTCCTCGTTGCCTGCTCGAAGCCGGCCACCGACTCGGCCGCCGCCCCGGCTGCCGGGAACGCCGATCTGGCCACCGACGGCCAGAAGTTCGGCTACGCGATCGGCGTCGATCTCGGCCGTTCGCTGGCCACGGTCAAGGATGAAGTCGACCTCGCCGCGCTGAAGAAGGGCCTCGATGAAGTGGCCGGCGGCAAGGAGCCGCGCCTCGACGACGCCGCGCGCGAAGAGATCAAGAACTCGGTCTCCAAGAAGATTCAGGAGAAGCAGCTCGCCGAACGCGCCAAGGCCGCCGATGAAGCCAAGGGCAAGGGCGAGGCCTTCCTCGCCGAAAACGGCAAGAAGCCGAACATCAAGACCACCGCCTCGGGCCTGCAGTACGAGACGCTCACCGAAGGCACCGGTGCTGCGCCGACGGCGTCGGACAAGGTCGAAGTCAACTACAAGGGCACGCTGCTGAACGGCGAAGTGTTCGACAGCTCCTACGACCGCGGCCAGTCGGTGACCTTCCCGCTCGCCAACGTGATCCCGGGCTGGACCGAAGGCCTGCAGCTGATGAAGGTTGGCGGCAAGACCAAGTTCTACATCCCGGCCGCGCTGGCCTATGGCGACCGCGGTGCCGGCGGCAAGATCGGCCCGAACGAGACGCTGATCTTCGAAGTCGAGCTGCTGAAGGTCGAAAAGGGCGACGCCCCGGCCGAGAAGAAGTAAGCCTCTCGGATTGGCGTCACAAAAAGCCCGGCCCTGCCGGGCTTTTTGCTGCCCGCTTGAAATCCCCGGACGGCGACCGAATGATTTTCGGAGCGCTGCCCGCAGCGATCAGGAGAACCGCAATGGACACCTACCGCCGGCTGTGGCGATCGGATGACGAGAAAATGATCGCCGGCGTCTGCGGCGGCATCGCCGAATTCCTGGGCTGGACGCCGCTGTCGGTGCGCGTGCTGTACGTGCTGGTCTCGGTGTGTTCGGCAGCCTTCCCCGGTTTCATCGCCTACCTGGTGCTGTGGTTCGTGATGCCACGGGCACTGCCGCCGGCCGACGACGCCGCGCGCCGCAATCCGGCGGTCTGAGCCGGGCCGCGCGGCCCGGTGCTCAGATGCAGTTGGCGGCCTCCGCCGCGCGGGCGGCGTCCAGCTCGGCGTTGAATTCCTCGTCGGTGTAGCGCGATGGCTCGCCGCCATTGACCCCCGGCTTGAACAGCCGGCGCGCGGTCTTTTCCTCGAGGAAGGCGATGCGTTCGCGTGCCTTGGCGCACCGCTCCAGGGTTTCGGCCTTGAGTTTCAGGCCGGCTTCACGGGTCTTCGGCCCGCCGCCGAGGGCGCTGTCCCGGCCCGGCCGCGCCGCTGCTGATGTGGACGGCACAGCGCCGGCCGGAGGCGCCGACGGCACCGCGATACGCGTGAACGGCACGCCTTTCGGTGGTGCGTCCTGGGTGAACTGGCGAACGCCGTTTGCATCGGTCCAGCTGTAGATCGACGCGCCGGACACCGCCAGCGGCAGGCAGACGAGCAGGCTCAGCAACGGGCGACGGGTCATGGGCAAAAGTCTAGGCAGCGGCCGCAAGCCGGACAACGAACGGCGCCCAACGGCCGGATCGGAGCGCCTGCCCGGCCGTGTGGCTCAGCGCTTGGCCGGCACGGCGCCGACCGATTTCGCCCAGTCAACCGCCCGGCCCGGCTGGAATTCCTCGGCTGACGGGCTCAGCAGCGCGGTGGCGCCGGCCTGCGCTTCCAGGCCGATGACCAGATAGCGCCGGGTCGGCAGGTCGTAGACCACTTCAACGGCCGGCAGCAGCACATCACCCTGCTGGCGCACGTGCACTTCCTGGACGCGCTGCAGGCGATCGTCGCGGCCATAGAACTCCACCAGCAGCACCTGCCAGCTCGCTTCGTCGATGTAGTAGCTGCGGCGGGGAAAGGCGCTGCTGCGATCCGATGCCAGCCTGGCATCGAGCTGCAGCACGCGGCGCGGCTCGTAGCGCAGCAGGCTCGGGTCCGGATGGCGCGGGCCGAGGACCGCGTCGAGCGGGCGATCGCGGGCCGTGAAGCGGTCGGCGGCCCAGGGCACCAGCAAGTCGTGGCGGGCAACCAGCTTCCAGCGCCAGCCATCGGGGCTGCCGCTAAAGCCTTCGCGCTGGTCTTCGTCATACAGGCCGTCGCTGCCGATCACGGCGGTATCGGCGCCGACCTCGGTGGTCGGCTTCAGGCTCGACATCGATGGGCCGGGGCTGCGCTGCCAGGCTTTCACGGTGCCATCGCGCGCTTCGTGGATCAGCTTCAGGTTGCCGGCCAGCCGGGGCGGCGCGCTGATGCCGAACAGCTGCTGGGCCAGCAGTAGCGTCCGCTCCGGACCTTCGGCATCGATGCCGCGCAGGAACCGGCTGCGTTCCTGCAGGTCGACCGGCAGCGGCGGCATGTCGTCGGTCATCACCACCATCTGCGTGTGCCGCGTGCGGCCTGTGCCGCGCCAGCGCAGCAGATGGTTCCAGATCGCCTTTAGGCCGCCCTGCGGGTCGGTGTTGTCGATCTCCGGGAACGGCAGGCCGCGCCCGAGGCCGACCAGCGTGCCGCTGTCGTCGATCCGCGCCTTGCCTGCGGCTGCCTGCGTGTCGGCCGCGAAGGCCGGTGGCGGCAGGTACGGCGCGCTGGCCGGGTGCACCGGCATCCGGAAGCTGTCCGGCAGCGCCGCCACCAGCGCGCGCTGGCCGGGGCTGAGCATCGCGGCATGGGCCGTGCTGTTGCCCTTGGAGATCGCATAGCGCGGCGCATCGTCCGGGGTGCCGAGCACCGGCGCCGGCTCGACCGTCGCGCTGGCCTCGCTGTCGACGGATTCGGCTTCGGATGCCGCTGGACTGGCCGGCAACGGCAGCTCGACGCCGGCGTCGGCCTGCTGGGCATGGACCGGGAACAGGGCAAGCAGCGCGGCGGCCAGCAGGCCGGACAGCGGGTGGGCAGATCGCATGGCGGGCAGATCACGACGAAAGGGCCGGCAACCATAACGCGCGGAAGCCGCGGCCGGAATGAACCGTCGGCCCATCGGTCTGATTCGCTTGCCGCACGGGGACCTGCACCGTACATTCGTCGACATACCCTAACGTATGGAAGCCGCAAGCGATGTCGATCGACGTACCGCCGCAGCCCCGCGCCCCCCGTGGCGGCGATGCCGCATCGGCGAAATCGAGCCTGAGCCGCGAGGCCTGGGGCGAAGCGGCGCTGGAGGCGCTGGCGGTGGGCGGCCTGGAAGCGGTGGCGGTGGAACCGCTGGCGCGCCGCCTCGGCGTCACCAAGGGCAGTTTCTACTGGCATTTCCCGAGCCGCGAAGCGCTGCTGCGCGAAGCGCTGGCGCTGTGGGAAAAGCACGAGACGGTCGATGCCCGTGCCGGCGTCGAGGAACTGACCGACCCGTACGAGCGCATCGTCCGCCTGTTCAAGCAGGGCAACGCCAGCTACAAGGCCGGCCGGCTGTATCTGGCGCTGGCAGCGTCGAGCGATGACCCGGTGGTCGGCGCGGTCGTGCAGCGGGTGTCGTCGAACCGGCTGGCCTACCTGCACCGCTGCTACCTCGATCTCGGCCTGTCGGAGGTCGATGCGCGGCTGTGGTCGACCTTCGCCTATGCCACCTTCATCGGCAACCAGCAGGTTCATCGCGATACCCCGGAGCAGTTTCCGGCCGGCGAGGATTTCCGCGCCTACTTCAAGCTGCTGCTGAAGACACTGATTCCGCGCCCGGCGGGCGGCACGGACGCCGCCGACAACCCCGCCTGAAAACGCGGCAGTGTCCCGCGCCCCGGTTCGCGAGCAGAATCGCGCACCGGCGGCGGCTCTCGGCAGCCTGCCGCCGGCACCTTCGATCGCCGGCCGAGGAGCGCTGCCCGCCCCCCACCCGCCTCCGAGCACGGATCGGAT
>CAYPJK010000213.1:0-1434 GCA_964411025.1 uncultured Nevskia sp. | reverse complement strand
TACGGCGAGGTTTCTGTACTGGCCCAGGTGCCGATCCCGAACGGCTTTCCGGAAGGCATCGCGGTGCGCGGCAACCGCTTCTACGTGGCCGGGCCGGCCACGCTCGGCACCGCGTTCAACGGCAAGCCGTCGCGGGTGTTCGAGTACGACGTCGCCAGCGGCGCGCTGCTGCGCACGCTTGAAACCCAGGGCGAGCAGGTGTTCGGTGCCGAACACGCCAATTCCTGCCTGAGCTTCGACGGCGCCGGCCGGCTGTACGTGCTGAACAACCAGCTCGGCACCTTCCGGCTCGATCTGGTGACGGGCGTGCAGGCGCAGTACACGCCGGCCTACCCCGACCTCAAGTCCTGCTCGATCCTCAACCGCGCGCCCTGCTCGCCGACGGTGCCGAACCTGCCGGCGTTGCCGAACGACCTCGCCTTCGACGACGCCGGCAACCTCTACGTCACCGACAGCCTGCAGGCGACGATCTGGAAGATCCCGCCCGGCGGCGGCCGGCCGCAGGTGTGGTTCCAGGATTCGCGGCTGGCCTCGCCGTACGTCGGTGTCAATGGCCTGCGGCTCTCGCCGGATCGCAGCCGTCTGTTCTTCACGGTGACGCTCGATTTCCTCGGCATCGGCCATGTCTACAGCCTGCCACTGGTCAGCAAGCCGAAGGCCAGCGACCTGCGCGAGTTCCGCCGCTACCTGGCCGGCGGCCCGGATGGCATCGCCTTCGGCGCCAGCGGCCGTCTCTACGTGGTGCTGGCGCTGCCGGGCCAGAGCGGCATCTCGGTGCTGAATCCCGATGGCAGCGAGTTCGCCCGGATCGGCAATCCCGGCCTGAACCTGATCAAGCCATTCGATTCCCCGGCCAATCTGGCGTTCGACGGTCTGGGCAACGCGCTGGTCACCAACCATGCGTTCGCCACCGGGCTGCTGCTGCCGAACCAGTTCCAGGTGCTGAAGGTGTTCGTCAACGACACCGCCTCGCCGCTGGCCGCGCCGCTGGTGCCGTGACGGCACGCGAGTCGACGCGATGACCGATGCCGACCTGCTGCGCGCGCTCGGCGAATCGCCCGCCACCCGGCGACGCTTCGCCCTGCTGCAGGCGATTGCCGGCGCCGGCTCGATTTCGCAGGCCGCGAAAGCGGTCGGCATGTCCTACAAGGGCGCCTGGGATGCCATCGACGCGCTGAACAATGCTGCCGACGCGCCGCTGGTGCACCGGCAGACCGGCGGCCGGCGCGGCGGCGGGACCGTCCTGACCACCCGCGGCGCCGAACTGCTGGCGCTCTATGAGCGGCTGCGCGCCGAACAGCAGGCGATGGCCACCCGGATCGCCGAATCGCATGCCCACGCTGCCCGCGACCTGCCGGTGCTCGGCCGCCTGACCCTGCTGAGCAGCGCCCGCAACCAGCTGGCCGGCCGGGTGCGGGCGATCGACGCCGGCGC
>CAYPJK010000212.1:0-5804 GCA_964411025.1 uncultured Nevskia sp. | reverse complement strand
GGATGGCAGACCACGCAGACTCCGCGCAGCAGGCCCTTCGGCGAGGCGATCAGGGCTTCGAGGCGTCCGGTCGGGCCGGACAGCAGGAGTTCGGCGCTGGCGCCGGGTAGAAGGGCTGTTTCGGGAATGGTTGGCATGGCTGAAAGTCTAGACGACACGTCGGGCACGTCGGGCGGCGGGGCACGCTCCGTGCGGATCCGGCGCCCGCATTCGGTTGAACAAATGCGCCGCAAACTTGCAGCCCCCGGATCGCAAACCTATAGTCCGCCGGTCGGATGGGCCTAGGAGCCTTCCGTTTCTCGCTCACACAAATCAAACCAGACAGGGAGAAGGATGCAATGCGCAAGCTCGCCGTGATCTCGGGAGCCGCTCTGCTGCTCACCGGTACCTGGACCGCAATCGCCGGCCAGAACGATGGAATCAGCACGCAGCCCTCGGCGAACGCCTACCTCAGCCTCGATTTCGGTCACCCGAACCCGACCAAGGCCACGTTCTCGCCGCTGCACTACGGCCTGCGGATGTCGTACGACAACCGCCTGCTGTCGGCCACCGGCAACGCGCTGCCGCCGCTCGCGCAGCTCGATTTCGATGCCCGCGGCAACCGCGTCGGTGCCGTTGGCGGCGTGCCGTTCATGGCCCGCATCCGTCCGCCGATGAAGCAGAACGACGGTGAAGGCGGCGGCGACGCGCCGGCGGCCGGCGGCTCGGGCGGCATCGAGTTCTTCGACGTGGCGCTGCTCGGCGTCGGCGTCGCTGGCCTCGGCTATTTGGTCTACGAAGTGTCGAAGAACGACGAAAGCCGCGACCCGGGTCCGGGCGCAACCACCAGCGGCTCGACCGGCGGCACCACCGGTGGTCTGCTGGGTGGCCTGCTCGGCGGTCTGCTGGGCGGCGGCTGCTTCGCCGGTGCGCAGGGCCAGATCCCGGGCGAGAACGACCTCGAGCGCCAGCGCTGGCTCGATGGCGGCACCGGCCAGATGGGCGATCTGAATCCCTGATCGGTCGCCCGCTGCGCCGTTGTGATGTCAAGCTGAGCAAAAGGGAGCCGCAAGGCTCCCTTTTCGTTTCCACCACCGACCCTGCGTCTCGCAAGACTTTCCGATGATTTCCGACTGGCTCAAAGCACGTCTCGACCCGCTCTTCAGCGTCGACCTGCGCTCGCTGGCGCTGTTCCGGGTGCTGCTCGGCGGCGTGCTGTTCGTCGATCTCTGCAACCGCGCCATCGACCTGCGGACCTTCTACACCGACGTCGGCGTGATGCCGCGCGACTGGCTGCTGGCGGTCAACGGTCTGTGGCGGATCAGCCTCCACTCCGCCAACGGCGAAACCTGGTTCATCGCCGCGCTGTTCGCGGCGGAAATGCTGGCGGCGCTGGCGATCCTGGTCGGCTGGCGGACACGGACGGCGCTGGTGGTCGCCTTCGTGCTCAACGCCAGCCTGCTGAACCGCAACCCGATGGTGCTGCTGGGCGGCGACATCCTGCTGACCTGCCTGCTGTTCTGGGCGATCTTCCTGCCGGTGGCAGCGCGCCACAGCCTCGACGCCGCGCTGTCGCAGACCCCGCCGCCGGCCGACAACCGGCACCGCTCCTGGGCCTCGGCCGGTGTGCTGCTGCAGGTGATGTCGGTGTACTTCTTCAGCGCCATCCTGAAGAGCGGTGCGGACTGGCACAACGGCACGGCGGTCTACTACGCGCTGTCGATCGACGGCTATTCGACCGCGCTCGGCCAGTGGCTGAAGGGCTTTCCGCTGCTGACCTCCGCGCTGAGCCACTGGGTGTACTGGCTGGAACTGCTCGGCCCGATCCTGGTGTTCCTGCCGGTGTTCAGCCGCACGCTGCGCTTCGCGGTGATGCTGCAGCTGATGCTGATGCACACCGGCTTCATCTTCTGCCTCGAACTCGGTCCGTTCCCGTACATCAGCCTGACCTCGCTGACCACGCTGGCCGGCGGCTGGATCTGGGACCGCCTGGGCGACTGGCGGGCGCGCCGAGATGCCCGCCGAGGTCCGCACGGCCTGCGCATCTACTACGACCGCGACTGCGGCTTCTGCCTGAAGAGCGTGCTGATCCTGAAACAGGGGCTGCTGCTGAGCCGCGCTGCAATCGCACCGGCGCAGGACACGCCGCGCGCCCGCAAGCTGCTGGAGGACAACTATTCCTGGGTGATCATCGATCACGACGACCGGGCCTATCTCAAGTGGCCGGCCTTCGTGATCCTGCTGAAGCGCTCGCCGCTGTTCGCGCCGCTGGGCCTGCTGCTGTCCGGGCCATGGGCAGTGCCGCCGGGCAACGCCGTCTACGACTTCGTCGGCCGCAACCGGGGCGGCTTCGGAAAGCTCAGCGGCGCGCTGCTGCCATTCCATGACCGGCCGTTCGAGACCGGCCCTGTCGCCCAGTTCCTGGCCGGCTTCGCGCTGGTGGTGCTCGGCACCTGGAACTTCTGCACGATCCACTGGCTGCCGGAGCGGCTCTACGCGTTCCTGACGCCGCCGCTGCGCGCCGTGCGGCTCGACCAGTACTGGGACATGTTCGCGCCGTTCCCGTCGCGCGAGGACGGCTGGTTCGTGATTCCGGCGCGGCTGCGCGACGGCACCGAGTTCGACCTGCTGCATCCGGAGCGCAGCGGCGTCAGCTTCGACAAGCCGGCGCAGGTCAACCTGGAGTGGCGGAATATCCGCTGGCACAAGTACCTGGAGCGGATCTGGTCGGCGCAGTTCGCCAACAACCGGCTGCACTACGGCCGCTACCTGTGCCGCAACTGGAACAGCACGCACGGCGACGGCCAGCAGCTCGACACCTTCAAGATCATCTACATGCTCGAGCGCTCGCTGCCGCCGGGCGAGACGCCGAGAGTGGAGCAGAACGTGCTGTGGCGGCACGGCTGCTTCGCCGTTCCCAGCGACGGCAAGTGAGTCCGCTGATGGCCCGACACAGCCGCCGCCGCGCCGGTTCGGATCGCGCAGGCGCGGGCCGCCGATGGCGCTGATCGATATCGGCGCCAACCTGGCGCACGAGAGCTTTGCTGGCGATCTGGACGCCGTGCTGGCACGCGCCGCGGCCGCCGGGGTCGAGGCGATCGTCGTCACCGGATCCTGCGCCGCCAGCAACGAGGTGGCGGCGCAGCTCGCCGCCCGCGACGACGGCAGCGGCCTGCGCCTGCATGCGACCGCCGGCCTGCACCCGCACCATGCGGCCGACTGGAACGACGCGCTCGGCGCCCGTATCGGCGAGCTGGCGCGCGCACCGGGCGTCGTGGCAGTCGGCGAATGCGGGCTCGACTACTTCCGCGACCTGTCGCCGCGCACCGCCCAGCGCCAGGCCTTCGTCGCCCAGCTGGCGCTGGCGATCGCTGCCGGCAAGCCGGTGTTCCTGCACCAGCGCGACGCGCATGCCGATTTTCTCGCCATCCTCCGCGAACACCGCGCGGCACTGACCCACGCCATCGTCCACTGCTTCACCGACAGCGCCGAGGCCTGCGCCGACTACCTGGCGCTCGACTGCCACGTCGGCATCACCGGCTGGATCTGCGACGAGCGGCGCGGCAGCCACCTGCAGGACGTCGTGCGGCTGATTCCGGCGCAGCGGCTGCTGATCGAGACCGATGCCCCGTACCTGCTGCCGCGCACGCTGAAACCGAAGCCGAAGGATCGCCGCAACGAGCCGGCCTTCCTGCCGGCCGTGCTCGACGCCGTCGCCGCCGCCCGCGGCGAGCCACCGGCAACAGTGGCCGCGCAAACCACCGCCAACGCCCGGCAGGTGTTCAGCCTGTCCTGAGCGCGCCGCAGTGGCGCGGGCCGCCACGGCCGCTCGCGCTCGCCTGGATGGCTCCCCAGCCGGCAGCAACCGGTCCGCCGCGCGGCGCGTCTACACTGCAGCCCTGCCCCGCTCCCGCCCGCCATGAATCCTCGCCGTCGCCTGCTTGCTGCCCTGATCGCCATCGGCAGCCTGATCGCCACCGCCTGCAGCAGCACGCCGCCTGCCGCGCTAGCGCCCGTCGTCGAGGTGCCCACCGGCCCGCTGATCGCACCGGCCCCGGTGCCGCCGAAGATCGCGCTGGCACTCGGCGGCGGCGCGGCGCGCGGCTTCGCCCATGTCGGCGTCATCAAGATGCTGGAATCGCAGGGCATCAAGTTCGACCTGATCATCGGCACCAGCGCCGGCAGCGTGGTCGGCGCGCTGTACGCGGCCGGCTACAACGGCTTCGAACTGCAGGAAAAGACCTTCGATCTGGAACGCGCCGCGTTCGCCGACTGGCAGCTGTTCAGCCGCGGTCTGCTGAAGGGCGAAAAGCTGCAGAACTTCGTCAACGAGCAGGTCGGCCGCCGCAAGATCCAGCAGCTGCCGCGCCGCTTCGCCGCCGTCGCCGCCAAGCTGCGCACCGGCGAGGCAGCGGTGTTCACGGCCGGCGATGTCGGGCTGGCGGTGCGCGCTTCATCCGCAATTCCCGGCGTCTTCCAGCCGGCGGTGATCGACAACGAGGAGTACGTCGACGGCGGCACCGTCAGCCCGGTGCCGGTGCGCTTCGCCCGCGATCTGGGGGCGGATCTGGTGATCGCCGTCGATGTTTCGGCACCGGTCGAGGAAGCCCGCGAGGACTCCACGCTCGGCACCGTACTGAAAGCCTTCGACATCATGGGTTCGAGCCTGCGCCGCGCCGAGCTGCCGGCCGCCGACGTGGTGATCGCGCCCGACGTGCACGGCATCAAGGCCGCCGACTTCGAATCCAAACAGCGGGCAATCCTGGCCGGCGAAAAGGCGGCGCTGGCCGCCGTGCCGGCGATCCGTGCGGCGATCGTCGCCAAGACCCACTGACGATGACCACCGAACTGCCACCCGCGCCGCCCGCGCTCGATGCCGGCAATGGCCGGCCGGTGCCGTCAGGCCGCTATCGCGGCGCGATTGCCGACCTGTCGACGGCCGCCTGGGACGGCGGTGGCCGCCGCCGGCTGCAGCGCAAGGGCTGGATGTACCTGTCGGCCAGCACGCCACGCCATGCGGTCGGCTTCGCGATCGTCGACGCCGGGCTGGTCGCCACGGCCTTCGTCTACCTGTTCGATCGCCAGACCGGACGGCTGATCGAGGAAAAGGCCGCCGTGCCGTTCGGCTTTCCGGCTGGCTTCGCGCCGGACTGGCGCGGCCATTGGCAGCTGGCGCAGCGCGGCCGGCACTGGCGGATCAGCCCGCGCGAGAACGGCGGCTGGCGCTGCCAGCACAGCGGGCCGCAGCTAGACCTGCAACTGGATGTCGACGCCGGCGACAGCGGCCTGACCGCAGTCAGCAGCGCCCCCGGCCGGCCGTTCGCGCACACCTGGAAGCTGTGCGCGCTGAATTCGGCGCTGCGCTTCACGGTCGATGGCCAGACGCTGGAAACGCCGTCGAGCAGCGCCGTCGACTTCACGCTCGGCTACCCGCCGCGCAGCACCATCTGGAACTGGGCCAGCCTCGACGGCCACACCGACGATGGCCGCCGGGTCGGCCTGAACCTGGTCGCCCACTTCAACAACGGGCTGGAGAACGCGCTGTGGCTGGACGGCGACCTGCAGCCGCTGGCCCAGGCCTGCTTCGATTACGACCGCCGCGACCTGACCCGGCCGTGGCGAGTCAGCACCGTCGACGGCGTCGTCGACCTGCGCTTCACGCCCGATGGCCAGCGCGCCGAGCACCTGAACGCGCTGCTGCTGAAGAGCCGCTTCGCGCAGCCGTTCGGCCGCTTCGAGGGCCGCGTCGGCCCGGATCGGGTGTCAGGCTTCGGCGTGGTCGAGGAGCATGCGGCGCTGTGGTGAGCGTCGCGCGCGGATCGCTC
>CAYPJK010000211.1:0-5859 GCA_964411025.1 uncultured Nevskia sp. | reverse complement strand
GCATGCCGCGCGCGAGGTAGGCCTCGACGAAGGTGAAGCCGTTGGCCAGCGTGAAGGCGAGCTGGCTGATCGGGTTCGCGCCGGCTTCGGCGATGTGATAGCCCGATATCGACACCGAGTAGAAGTTGCGCACGCCGCGTTCGACGAACGACTGCTGGATGTCACCCATCATCCGCAGCGCGAATTCGGTCGAGAAGATGCAGGTGTTCTGCGCCTGATCCTCTTTCAGGATGTCGGCCTGCACGGTGCCGCGGACGGTCGCCATCGTCTCGCGCTTGATCTTGTCGTAGGTTTCGGCGTCGACCAGCTGGTCGCCGGTCACGCCGAGCAGCGCCAGCCCCAGCCCGTTGTTGCTGGCCGGCAGCTCGCCGGAATAGACGGGGCGCGGCTTGTCCTTGAACAGCGCGGCGATCTTCTTCTCGGCCTCCGCCCAGCGCGCGGCATCGGCCTTCAGGTACTTCTCGACCTGCTGGTCGATCGCCGTGTTCATGAACATGGCCAGGATCATCGGCGCCGGGCCGTTGATCGTCATCGACACCGACGTGCTCGGCAGGCACAGATCGAAGCCCGAATAGAGCTTCTTCATGTCATCGAGCGTGGCGATGTTGACGCCGGAGTTGCCGATCTTGCCGTAGATATCCGGGCGTGTTTCCGGGTCTTCGCCGTACAGGGTCACCGAGTCGAACGCCGTCGACAGGCGCGTCGGCATGCCCGGCTGGCTCAGGTAGTGGAAGCGGCGGTTGGTCCGCTCCGGCGTGCCTTCGCCGGCGAACATGCGGATCGGATCCTCGCCGACGCGGCGGTACGGATAGAGCCCGGCCGTGTACGGATAACCACCCGGCAGGTTCTCCTTCAGCAGGAAGCGCAGCAGCTCGCCCCAGCCCTGGAACTTCGGCGCAGCGACCTTCGGAATCTTCGAGTGGCTTAGCGATTCGGTGTAGTTCTCGCCCGCCACCGGCTTGCCGCGCACGTGGTAGACGTACTGCGGATCGGTCACGCCCTTGAGCCGTTCCGGCCATTCGCGCAGCAGCGCGATCGACTCCGACTTCAGGCCCTTGATCGCCTCGTTGTAACGGCTGCGCAGCACCAGCAGGCTCTTGTCGCCGCCAGCGGCGAGATCGTCGCCGGCGTAGACATCAAGCGGCTTCGGCAGCTTCGGATCATCGAGTTCCTTCAGCGCATCCCACAGCGACTGCGCGCGATCGGCGATGTCGTGCTGCTGCTCGACCTCGCGATTGAGACCGCGGCCGTTCTCGGCGATTTCGGCGAGATAGCGCGTGCGCTGGCCGGGGATCAGCACCGTGGCGCGCGGCTCTTTCACGCTGGTATCGAGCGCCGGCGTCCAGCGGTCGGCCGGCAGGCCGAGCTTGTCGCGCAGCAGTCGGCACAGATTGGTGAACATCCAGGTGACACCCGGATCGTTGAACTGGCTGGCGATCGTCGGGTAGACCGGAACGTCTTCATCCTTCAGGTCGAAGCGCACGCGGTTGCGCTTCCACTGCTTGCGCACATCGCGGAGCGCGTCCTCGGCGCCGCGACGGTCGAACTTGTTGAGGATGACCAGCTCGGCGTAATCGATCATGTCGATCTTCTCGAGCTGGCTGGCCGCGCCGTAGTCGCTGGTCATCACGTAGATCGGGAAATCGACGAGGTCGACGATTTCCGAATCGCTCTGGCCGATGCCGGCGGTTTCGACGATCACCAGGTCATAGGTCAGGCTCTTCAGGAAGGCGATGCAGTCCTTCAGCACGGTATTGGTCGACGCGTGCTGGCGGCGGGTGGCCATCGAACGCATGAATGCGCGCGGATTGCGCAGGGAATTCATGCGGATGCGGTCGCCGAGTAGCGCGCCACCGGAGCGACGGCGGGTCGGGTCGACAGCCAGCACGGCGATGCGCATCGCCGGGAAGGCCTGCAGGAAGCGCAGCAACAGTTCGTCGACCGCCGATGACTTGCCGGCGCCGCCGGTGCCGGTGAAGCCGATCACCGGCGTCTTGGCGCCGGCCACTTTCCATTCGTCGCGCAGCTGGGCCAGTTCGGCCTCGCTGAACAGATCGTCTTCCAGCGCCGACAGCCAGCGGCCGACGGTGATTTCGTCGTCGATCGACGCCGCACCGGGCTTGATGCTGCCCTTGCGGTGCGTCTCGGCGCGCTTGATCAGGTCCTCGATCATGCCGACCAGGCCGAGCTTGCTGCCATCGTTCGGGTGGTAGATCCGCTCCACGCCCTGCTCGTGCAGCACGGCAATCTCTTCCGGCGTGATCGTGCCGCCGCCACCGCCGAACACGCGGATATGGCTGGCGCCGCGCTCGGCCAGCATGTCGACCATGTACTTGAAGAATTCGTTGTGGCCGCCCTGGTAGCTCGACAGGGCGATGCCGTCAGCATCTTCCTGCAGCGCGGCGCGCACCACGTCTTCGACCGAACGGTTGTGGCCGAGGTGGATGACCTCGGCGCCCTGGGCCTGGATCAGCCGCCGCATCACGTTGATGGCGGCGTCGTGACCATCGAACAGGCTCGCCGCCGTGACAAAGCGCAGCGGATTGCGGGTCTGGGACAGGTCGGCGTCCAGCGGCTTCAGCGAAGGGGAGTCAGGCATGGCGAAGATCTTCGGTAATCGAAACTGGATAACAGGCGGAGCCCGCCCCCGAACGAACCGGGAGCGGGTCTAGCATCATGCAACAGGCCCCTGATGCCAGCGGGCCGTCGACATTACGGAACGCTCGCCGGGTAGGACGCCACCCGAACGGGCAGAAATCAGGATTTCCCCGCTGCGGCACGCGCCAGCTCGTCGCGCACCACGCGCTTCAGCACCTTGCCGGTGGCCGTCATCGGGAACGCATCCACCAGCCGCACTTCCTTCGGCACCTTGTAGCCGGCGATGTGCTGGCGGCAGTGGGCGATGATCTCGTCCTGCGTCGGCCGCTGGCCGTCGCTCGGCATGATCATGGCGACCACGCGCTCGCCCCATTTGTCATCTGGCAGGCCGATGACGGCGCACATCCGCACGCCCGGATGCTTGGCCAGCACCTGCTCGACTTCGGCCGAATAGACGTTCTCGCCGCCGGTCACGATCATGTCCTTGACCCGGTCGACCAGATACAGCAGGCCTTCGGCGTCGCGGCGGCCGGCGTCGCCGGTCTTGTACCAGCCATCCTGGAGCACGGCGGCCGTGGTGTCCGGCTGCTTCCAGTAGCCGCCGAACAGCGACGGCGTCCGCACCACCAGTTCGCCGATCGCGCCTTCCGGCACCTCGTTGCCGTCGGCGTCGACGAACTTGACGTCGATCAGCGGCAGCGGCGTTCCGCACGACTTGAGCTTGGACTCGTCGTCGATCACATGCTGTTCCGGCCTTAGCAGCGAGATTGCACCGGAACTTTCGGTCGCGCCGTAGAACTGCATGAACTTGCACTTCATCTCGCGCAAGGCGCGCGCCAGCAGGTGCGAACTGATCGGCGACCCGGCGTACATCACCAGCCGCAGGCTGGAGAAATCGGCCGCGCCGGCGGCCGGGTGATCGAGCACCATATGGATCGCGGTCGGCACCAGCGCGACGATCGACGGCCGATCGCGCTGGATCACCTGGATCAGCTGGCCCGGATCAAGCTGCGGCAGGATCGACAGCGTGCCGCCGTTGTACAGCGACTGGATGCTCAGGCCACTGCCGACCAGGTGGAAGTTCGGCATCACCATCATCATCACATCGTCGTCCTGCCACTGCAGCGCCGGCTCCAGGTGCTCGCAGAGCCGCATGTAGTGGAAGCCGCGATGGGTCAGCTCCACGCCCTTCGGCTTGCCGGTGGTGCCCGAGGTGTAGATCAGCAGCGCCGCCTGCTCGGCATCGAGCGGCATTCGCGGATCGACGTCCGAGACGCCCGCCAGCGCCTGATCGAGCGCGCTGTCGGCATCGAGCGGATCGAGGCTGATGACCTTGAACGGCCTGGGGCTGATCGCCTGCACGGCCTCGATCAGCGGCGTCAGATCACGGTCGACGAAGATCAGCGGCGCTTCGGCGTCGGCGATCACCGCTGCCAGCTCCGGCGCCGCCAGCCGCCAGTTCATCGGCGACATCGTGCTGCCAGCCTTGTTGATGCCGAACAGCAACTCGAAGTACAGCGAGGAGTTCTTGCCGAGGAAACCGATGTTCGAGCGCGCCGGAATGCCGTGCCCGAGGATGAGGTTGGCGACGCGGTTGGAGCGCTCGTCCAGCCTGGCGAAGCTGATCGCGCCACGGCCATCGACCAGCGCGGCTTTCTCCGGCCGGGTCTTGCCGTACAGGCGAGGGATGTCGGCGAGTGTCTTGATGTCGGCATACAACCACATGGTGTCGTTCCTCCTCGCTATCGCATGATGGCGCTGCTTGCTCGCAAGCCCGGTGATGCCGCTCGGGCCTGTGGTTCAGCGTCCCTTGAAATCCGGCGCCCGCTTTTCGACGAACGCGGTGATGCCCTCGCGGGCGTCGGCGCTGGCCGCGCAGCCGGACAAGGCCTGCGCCTCGTCCTCCAGCTGCGATTCCAGCGGCGTGCGCAGCGCCTTGTCGATCAGGCGACGGATCTCGCCGAAGGCCCGCGTCGGCCCCAGCGCCAGCTGTCTGGCGGCCTGCTCGGCGGTATCGGGCAGCGCCGCATCGTCGACGACGTAGTCTGCAAGACCCGCCGTCAACGACTGGTCAGCAGTGAGCATCTCGTTGAACAGCAGGAAGCGGCGGGCGCGGGCAATGCCCATGCGCGAGGCCAGCGCAAACGAGGCACCGGCATCGCAGGAGTAGCCGATCTGTGGGTAGGCCGCACCGAAGCGCGCGCTCTTCCCTGCGTAGACCACGTCGCAGGCGCCGACCAGCGCCACGCCGCCACCCATGCAGATGCCGTGCACGCTGGCGATCAGCGGCGCGTTGAGGCGCTTGATGCGCGCCAGCCCCATGTGCAGGGTCGACGTCCATTCCAGGATCTGTGTCGGCAAGGTGTCGAGCTGCTCCGCGAACATGCGGATATCACCGCCAACCGAGAAGAACTTGCCGCGCGCCGACAGCAACACCGCGCGGACACCACCATGGCCCAGCAGCTCGGAGCCGACGCGGCCCATGTCGGCGCACATCTGCGCGTTGAACGGGTTGCCGAGCGCCGGCTGGTTCAGCACCAGCCGCGCCAGGCCGTCTTCCACCGTCAGTTCCAGTGTTTCGTATTGCATGTTCGACTCCGTGTCAGAGCGGGGCACCACGACGTCACGTTCCGCGCAGCGCCAGCGGCCGGTGCGTCACTGCCGTACGCGGCTCGGTCGCGATCCAAACAAAAGCCCGCCCCGGTGACGGTCGGCGGGCTGTTCCTTCACCGCGCTGGCCTCAGCCGGCCAGCCGTTTCCGGTCGGCACCGGAATCGATTGCCTTGACCTTTTCGTGACCCTGCTGGCGGCCGAACAGCGAGCGGCCAATGATCAGCTTCATCACTTCGATCGAACCGCCGGCGATCTTCACGATGCGGCAGTCGGCGAACGCGCGCGAGATGGGGTACTCCCACATGTAGCCCCAGCCACCGAACAGCTGCAGGCACTCGTCGGCGCATTTGCAGTGCAGGTTCGACAGCCACATCTTCGCCATCGCGGCGTCGACCTCATCGAGCTCGCCGTTCATGAACTTCGTGATGCAGTGATCGGTGAACACGCGGCCGATCGTCGCCTCGGTATGCAACTCGGCGAGCTTGAACTGGGTGTTCTGGAACGCGCCGATGGTGGTGCCGAACGCCTTGCGGTTGGCGGTGTAGTCAACCGTCATCTCGATCAGCGTCTCGGCGACCGTGGCCGAGCGGATCGCCTGCGCCAGACGTTCCTGTGCCAGCTTGGTCATCATCAGCTTGAAGCCTTCAC